>URPB01000015.1:0-29097 GCA_900549575.1 uncultured Collinsella sp. | reverse complement strand
GCTCTAGGTTACGCGGTTTTACCAAACCGCGTAACGAGTCGACGCTGCAAACGCCCCTAAGCGGCAATCTGCCTTTCAATCGTCGCTCGCGTACCGAAGTACGCGTCGCTCCTCTTTCAAGGCACCTTGCTCGCTTAGGGACGTTTTCGCTGACGCTGCCAGAACGTCGGCGTTATGCTTGTTGGGACGCTTTGTTTTCAGCCTGACCGGTTCAACCGGATTTCTCACGCTATTTATTTCTCTTCGAGGATTGCATGTTTAAAAGGTTTCTTTCGTATTACAAGCCCCAGATGGGGCTTTTTGTTGCTGATACTGTTTGTGCTCTGGTGCTTGCCGCCATTGACCTGGCGTTCCCCATTATCCTGCGCAATTTGACCGGTGGGCTCTTTACTCAGGGTCAGGCTGTCATTATGCAGGCGCTCGGCATGATTGCAGTGGGCTTGGTGCTGATGTATGCCGTCCGCTGCGCCTGCCGCTATTTTGTGAGCTATTGGGGCCACGTGATGGGCGCGCGCATGGAGTCCAAGATGCGCGAGGACCTGTTCGACCAGTATGAGCGCTTCAGCTTTGCGTACTTCGACCGCAACAGCTCGGGCGACATGATGAGCCGCGTGGTCAACGACCTGTTCGATATCTGCGAGGCGGCGCATCACGTGCCCGAGTGGATCATCATCTGCGGCATCGAGATTATCGGCTCGTTTGTGATCCTCTTTACCATCGCCCCGGTGCTGGCGCTTGCCATGGCTGTGGTGACAGCAGCGTTTGCGGTCATCATGTTTTGGCAGAACATGCGCATGCGCGAGGTCTTTAGCGACAATCGCAAAAAAATCAGCGGCATCAATGCGCAGCTGCAGGATTCGCTGGCGGGCATGCGCGTGGTCAAGAGCTTTGCCAATGAGGAGACCGAGCGCTCTAAGTTCCGCGCCTCCAACAATCGCTACCTTTCGTCCAAGGAAAACATGTATCACGCCATGGGCGTCTATACTGCGACGTATGGCCTGCTCTCGGGCGTGCTGTACGTGATCGTGGTGCTGCTGGGTGGTTGGCTCGTTGCCCAGGGTCAGCTGCAGGCGGTCGATATGGCAACCTTCGCGCTCTACATTTCGCTGTTCTGCACGCCGCTCGAGACACTCGTCAATTCGGCCGAAATGTATCAGAAGGCCATCGCTGGCTTTAAGCGTATGGACGAGGTGCTCTCGACCGCGCCGGATATCCAGGACAAGCCGGGCGCCACGGATCTGCAGGTGACCGCCGGCGCCGTGGATTATCACGACGTGTGCTTTAACTACGAGGACGTTGAGCTGGGCGAGGGTGATGCCGAAGAGCGTCCCGTTATCGACCATATGAATCTGTCCATCAAGCCCGGGCAGACCATCGCTTTGGTTGGCCCTTCGGGCGGTGGCAAGTCCACGACCTGTTCGCTGCTGCCGCGCTTTTATGACGTGGCTGCCGGATCCATTAGCATCGACGGCCAGGACGTGCGCGATGTGACGCAGCAGAGCTTGCGCCGCGCCATCGGCCTGGTGCAGCAGGATGTCTACCTGTTTGACGGAACAATCGGCGAGAACATCGCCTACGGCAAGCCGGGCGCTACGGCAGAAGAGATCGCCGAGGCCGCCCGTCGCGCCAACATCGATGCCTTTATCGAGTCGCTTCCACAGGGCTATGACACGGTCGTGGGCGAGCGCGGCAGCCGTCTTTCGGGCGGACAGAAACAGCGCGTTGCCATCGCGCGCGTGTTTCTCAAGAACCCCAAGATCCTGATTTTGGACGAGGCGACGAGTGCTTTGGATAACGAGAGCGAGGAGGCGGTGCAGGAGTCACTCGAAGAGCTGGCACGCGGCCGCACCACGATTATCATCGCCCATCGTCTTTCGACCATTAAGCATGCCGATGAGATTGCGACCGTTGAGCATGGTCGCGTTGTGGAGCGTGGCACGCACGAGGAGCTTCTCGCCCGTGACGGCACCTATGCCCGTTACTATCGAATGCAGTTCGAAGGTGCGCGTGCGCACGAGCTCGACTGATTGATATGACAGGAAGTTTATGGCTGACAAGAACCCTTTGACTCCGGAAGAAGTGACGGAGTTATTCTCCGAAATCGATGCATCCGGCGTCTTGGATCCCACGCTTGCCAAAAAGCGAACCGAGCGCATGCGTGAGAAGGAGGCTGCGGCCAAGCGCGGTGACAAAGCGGCGCTAGCGCAGCTGCGCAGCGAGGACCGCGCGAGCCAGGCAAAACATATCGACCCGCTGTCCGAGGACGATCCTTCGGGCTCGCAGGTGAGCCATACCATTACGAAGACCGCGATGGCCGTGGTCATCGGTATTCTGGTGCTGATCGTGGGCATGCAGATCGGCTACGGCGTGATGCGCCGTCTGAATACCGCCAACCTGTCCGAGAGCGTTTCGGTGGATACCGTTTCGACGGCGCTGAAGGGCGGCCTTGAGTGGGGCAACGGCTTTACGCAGTTTCCGCTCGATTTTACCGTCGACGAGGCCGATGAGCGCACGGGCACGGTTGAGGTGACGGTGTTGGACACGTCGTCTGCCAATGAGCTCGAGCTGCTGTCCAACGGGCAGATCCAGGCCGCGGCGCTTGCGACCAACGCGCTGCTCAACGATAAGATCGACCGCGTGGTGTATAACGTTCACGCCTATATCGACGAGGATAGCAACATTCAACACGATTCCTTTTTTGGCATGTTCCCCGCGCGGGGTCATCAGAGCGCCATTTTGACGTTCGTGTGGACCAAGAGCTCATCCAACGTCACGAGTATCGACTGGAAGATGCGCATCGTAAGCATGGACGACACCATTGCCGAGCGCATTCAAAAACAGGTGAACTCGGTTTCGTCGCTGATCGAGGACCCGGTGGTGAGCCAGACCAAGATTGACGAGGAAAAGGCCGAACGTGACCTGGAGCATCGTCTGCATGGCCGCGAGATTTTCCGCGGCGGCAAGCCCGATCGCTCACCGTCCGAACTGCTGGAGCAGGACAAGATAAAATAAGACGCCATCATCCCGCGTGAGCCACAAGCCCCGCGGGATGATTTTTCCGGGACGGGGATTAAAAAATCATTATGCATAGAAAGTCATAATTATCATTTCGTAAACATTTCGATGAAATTAACGCCATGAGGCATGCTTGCGGTTACAATACCGCGAGGCCTAACTACACACCTTTAAGCCGGTCCTGTGAGACCGGGAAGGAGAATTATGGCGAACAACCATACCGCGGGCGCTGCCGCCCGCACCTTCGCGCCCAGCGAGCTTTGCCAGCGTATGCTGGCCAAAACCAGCAAGGGCGCCTGCGGTCCCTGTATCCTGTATCTTGAGGATGGGACCATTTTTTATGGACGTGCATGCGGCGCCGAGGGCACCGCGACCGGCGAAGTCTGCTTCAACACCTCGCTTGAGGGCTACTTTGAGGTCATGACCGACCCGAGTTATGCCGGCCAAATTGTAACCATGACCTATCCGCAGATCGGCAATTACGGTATCGACGAGACCGATGTCCAGTCGGCCTTCCCCGGCGACGCCGTGCGCCCTGCGAGCGCTCCGGCTATGCGCGGCATGATCGTTCGCGACATGTGCGCCACGCCTTCTAACTGGCGCTCGGCCGTCAGCGTGCCGGAGTACCTGCGCGCTCACGGCATCGTCGCTATCGAGGGTGTCGACACCCGCGCTCTGGTGCGCCATCTGCGCGACAATGGTTCCAAGATGGGCATTATCTCGACAGAGATCTTCGACGTCGACGAGCTCGCCGAGCGTCTGGACGCAGCGCCCACGCTGGTGGGCGAGAACCTGGTCAAGACCGTGAGCTGTCCCGCGCCTCACGAGTTTGTGGCCGCCGACCTGCCTGCCACGCATGGCTTTGCGCTTGTGGCTGCCGCTCCTGCCCGTCACAAAGCGGTCGCCTACGACTGCGGTGTGAAGCGCGGTATTCTGGAGGGCCTGGTCCGTGCCGGCTGCGACCTCACCGTCGTGCCGTGGGATACGCCCGCCCAGCAGGTGCTCGACATGAATCCTGATGGCGTCTTTTTGTCCAACGGCCCCGGCGACCCCGATGCCGTGGTGGAGACCTACGAGCAGGTGCAGCAGCTGATCGGCAAGGTGCCGGTCTTTGGTATTTGCCTGGGTCACCAGATGATCAGCTTGGCCTGCGGCGCCCAAATGGAAAAGCTTAAATTCGGTCACCGTGGCGGTAACCAGCCGGTTATGAATCTGGTGAGCCGTCGCGTGGAGATCACCGCGCAAAACCACGGCTTTGGCCTGCTGTTCCCCAGTCTGGGCAAACTGATTCCGGAGCTTTCCGGCGGCGAAACCGAGCATGCGGCCGATGGCGACCTGCGCGCCTGGGTGCGTCGCGGCGTCGCGCCGGTCGTGATGAACGAGCGCTTTGGTCGCATTCGCCTGACACATGTGAACCTCAACGACGGCACCGCCGAGGGCATCCAGCTGCTCGACGCCCCGTGTTTCTCGGTCCAGTACCACCCCGAGGCTTCGCCCGGCCCCACCGATGCCCACTATCTCTTTACCGCCTTTACGCGACTCATGGACGGCGAGGAGAACTACCTGGACATCGACACCGCGAAGGACCGCCTCGCCGGCTGGAATTTCGCCGAGTCCGAGAACGCTGCGACCGAGGAGAACTAACATGCCTAAACGTACTGACATCAAGCGTATCCTCGTTATTGGTTCGGGCCCCATCGTTATTGGCCAGGCCTGTGAGTTCGACTACTCCGGCGCCCAGGCCTGCAAGGTGCTCAAGGAGGATGGCTTTGAGGTCATCCTGGTCAACTCCAACCCGGCGACCATCATGACCGACCCGGGTCTTGCCGACCGCACCTATGTCGAGCCCATCACCGCCGAGTTTATCGAGCGCGTAATCAAGAAAGAGCGCCCGGACGCGCTGCTGCCCACGCTGGGCGGCCAGACCGGTCTGAACGCTGCCGTTGAGCTGGCAAAGGACGGCACACTCGATAAGTACGGCGTCGAGATGATCGGCTGCGACCTGGCCGCTATCGAGCGCGGCGAGGACCGCAAGCTCTTTAACGAGGCCATGGCCGAGATTGGCCTGGAGGTCGCGCGCTCGGGCTATGCCTACAGCGTGGCCGACGCCGAGGCCATCGCCGAGCGCGTGGGCTATCCCTGCGTGTTGCGTCCGAGCTTTACCCTCGGCGGTGCCGGCGGCGGCATCGCGCATACCCACGAGGAGCTCGTCTCCATCGTGAGCCAGGGCCTGGAGCTCTCGCCCGCCCACGAGGTGCTGGTCGAGGAGTCCATCGAGGGCTGGAAAGAGTATGAGATGGAGGTCATGCGCGACCACGCCGGTAACGGCATCATCGTGTGCTCCATCGAGAATCTCGACCCCATGGGCGTGCATACCGGCGACTCCATCACCGTGGCGCCGGCGCAGACGCTCTCCGATCTTGAGTATCAGCGCATGCGCGTGGCCTCGCTCGCCATTCTGGAGAAGATCGGCGTCGAGACCGGTGGCTCCAACGTGCAGTTTGCCGTGAACCCCAACACCGGTCGTTTGATCGTCATCGAGATGAACCCGCGCGTGAGCCGTTCGTCCGCGCTGGCCTCCAAGGCCACGGGTTTCCCCATCGCTAAGGCCGCCGCGCGCCTGGCTGTGGGCTATACGCTCGACGAGATCGTCAACGACATCACCAAGGCAACGCCTGCCTGCTTTGAGCCCACGATCGACTACTGCGTGGTCAAGGTGCCGCGCTTTGCCTTCGAGAAGTTCAAGGGTACCGACCCCACGCTCACCACGCGCATGAAGGCCGTGGGCGAGATCATGGCGATTGGCCGCACCTTTGAGGAGGCCTTCGGCAAGGCCATGCGCTCACTGGAGGACGGTCACCAGGGTATCTGCGCCGGTGGCAAGGAGGGCGCCGACAAGCTGAGCGACGACGAGCTCGCTCAGGCCGTGGCAACGCCGACCGAGCATCGCATTTTCTTTGTGGTCGAGGCCCTGCGCCGCGGCTGGGATGTCGCGCACATCCATGCCATCTGCGGCATCGATCCGTGGTACCTCAACCGCATCAACGATATGGTGCAGGTTCAGGAGAGCATCCGCGGCCTGCGTGTGGAGGACATTGACGCCGACGCGATGCGCCTGCTCAAGCAGTATGGCACGAGTGACGCCGAGATTGCCACGCTGACCGGCTCCGATGAGCGCTTTGTGCGTGCCTACCGCAAGGGTCTGGGCGTGGTCCCCAGCATGAAGACGGTCGATACCTGCGCTGCGGAGTTCTCGAGCGCCACGGAGTACCACTACAAGACGTACGAGAACATCTACCGCACGAGCCCGGATGCCAAGAAGCGCGTGGCTCCCGACGAGACCACGCCGGCGGACAAGCCCAAGGCGATGATCTTGGGCGCCGGTCCCAACCGCATTGGCCAGGGTATCGAGTTCGATTACTGCTGCGTGCACGCGAGCTACGCGCTGGCGGCCCGCGGCTTCGAGACCATCATGGTCAACTGCAACCCCGAGACCGTTTCGACCGACTACGACACGTCCGACCGCCTGTACTTTGAGCCGCTCACCTACGAGGACGTCATGGATGTCATCGATGTTGAGCGACCCGACGGCGTCGTGGTGACGCTCGGCGGCCAGACTCCGCTTAAGCTGGCGCGCATGCTCGAGGAGAGCGGTGTGAACATTATGGGCACCAAGCCCGATGCCATCGACTTTGCCGAGGATCGCGAGCGCTTCGCCGCCCTGCTCGACAAGCTGGGCATCATGTACCCGCCGGCGGGCCAGGCCACCTCGTTTGAGGAGGCCGAGGCCGTGGCCGCGCACATTGGCTACCCGCTGCTGGTGCGTCCGAGCTACGTGCTGGGCGGCCGCGGCATGATGATCGCCTACGATGCCGAGCATCTGCGCGATTACATGGCCGAGGCTGCGCGCATTAGTCCCGACTACCCGGTGTACCTGGATCGCTTCCTGGAGGGTGCGATCGAGTCCGACGTCGACGCTCTGTGCGATGGCGAAGCGGTCTACATCGGCGGTATCCTGGAGCATATCGAGGAGGCCGGTATTCACTCCGGCGACTCCGCGACCTGCATCCCGCCGTTCAGCTTTAGCGAGAGCCTGCAGGCGAAGCTCCGCGAGACCACGCGCCGCATCGCGATGGCGCTGGGCGTGCGCGGCCTGGTCAACGTACAGTACGCCATCAAGGGCGAGACCGTCTACGTGATCGAGGCCAATCCGCGCGCGAGTCGCACCGTGCCGTTTATCTCCAAGGCCACCGGCGTGCCGCTGGCCAAATGTGCCGCACGTATCATGGCAGGCGATTCCATCGCGAGCCTGGACCTGCCGAGCGACGAGCGTCAGCTGGACTGGTTCTGCATGAAGGAAGCCGTCATGCCCTGGGGCCGTTTCCCCGGCGCCGATGTTATCCTGGGGCCCGAGATGAAGTCGACAGGCGAGGTCATGGGTATCGCCAAGAGCTATCCCGAGGCGTACGCCAAGACGCAACTGGCGATCGACTACAAGCTGCCCGACCCCAGCGCCGGCAAGGTATTCATCAGCGTGTGCGACCGCGACAAGCGTCACATCCTTTCGGTCGCGCGTATCCTGCGCTACCTGGGCTTTGATATCTGTTCCACCGAGGGTACGGCGCGCGTGCTGCGCGGCGGCAATGTGACGTGCGAAGTCGTGGAGAAGATCAGCGGCCCGCACGACGGCGAGCGTCCCAACATCGGCGACCTCATCGCCGATGGCAAGATTGCGGTAATCATCAACACGCCGTACGGTCCGGGCTCGCGTGGCGATGGCTACCTGCTGCGTACCGAGGCCGTGCGTCGCGGCGTGACCTGCGTGACGGCGATGTCTGCGGCCAACACGTACGTGAGTGCCATCGAGGCCGTGCGCGAGGACCAGCGGGGTCACGGCAGCGCCAACGACATGGGCATGGACGTCATCGCCCTGCAGGACCTGCCACAGCACACGGTGTAGTGTGACCTGGTCGGCCGGGGCGGGAGGGGCCGAGCTTCCCCCTTCGCTCCGGCTGCAAGCAGAGTCGCTCAGTGGGAAGCTCGGCCCCTCCGCCCCGGCCTGCGGTGACTTGGCTGCACCGTGTGCTGCCGAAGGGGCTTTGCGCGATGACTAGGACTGAATAAAAAGTGAGTGTGGGCCCTGCCGTTCGTTCGAACGGCAGGGCCCACACTAATAATTCAGCCAACGTACGTCATAGCAATTCCCGGTAGGTCCCCGGGTGCCCCGCGGCGGGCTGGGTTATTTAGCTGAGCGACTTTGCGAAGCAAGGGGAGCGAAGATAAAAACCCAGCCCGCCGCGGGGCACCCGGGGACCGCAGGGACGGGAGCAGCTATACTACTCTCAGTAGTTAAGGGTCGCGGATCCGCCGCGTCACCGCTCTCAACAGGAGGTCTTTGTTTATGGCAGATCAAAAGCCGGTTGTCGGGATCATCATGGGCTCCAAGTCCGATCTGGGCGTTATGGAAGGCTGCACCGCCGAGCTCGAGGCGCTCGGTGTGCCCTATGAGCTTGTCATTGCGAGCGCACACCGCACGCCGGCGAAGGTCCACGAGTGGGCCTCGACTGCCGCCGATCGCGGTATCAAAGTGATTATCGCCGCCGCCGGCAAGGCCGCTCACTTGGGTGGTGTCGTGGCTGCCTTTACGCCGCTACCGGTTATCGGTGTGCCTATGAAGACGAGTGACCTGGGCGGTATGGATTCGCTGCTGTCGATGGTGCAGATGCCTTCGGGCGTACCCGTGGCCTGCGTTGCCATCAACGGCGCCAAGAACGCCGCCATCTATGCCACGCAGATCTTGGGCGCATGCGACCCCGAGTACCGCAAGGTTATCGAGAAGATGAAGCAGGAGATGGCCGACGCCTAGGCGTTCCGCCGTTTCACCGCAGTATAAGGAGAGCCATGTCCGACTATCAGGGAAAACGATTCAAGGCTTCTCAGATTCCCGATCCGTCGAAGCCGGGTGCTGCCCGTGCGGCACAGCAGGGTCGGACATCCTCTCCTCAGCAGCCGCGCGCGCCGCGTCCCGTAACGCCGATGTCCCATCATCGCCAGGATACGCCGGCTGCATATCGCCCTTCGTCGTATGATACGGCCAAGAAAGAATCGCGTTCTACGAAACAGTCGGGCGCCGCTCCGTCGAGCTATACCGAGCCGCCGCGCAAAAAGCGCCGCTCCGTTATCCCCATCTTGCTCATCATTATTGGCATCGGCCTAATCGTTGCCGCTGCAGCCATCTTTATCAATGCGCAGATCGGTTACAAGCAGGCGAGCGAGTCGTACCAAAAGATCGAAAAACAATATGTGAGCGACAAGGACGCCAGTGGCGTGCCAATTATCGACTTTAATGCGCTTGCCCAGACAAATCCCGAGGTTGTGGGTTGGATTTACGCGCCCGGCACCAACATCAACTACCCCGTGGTGCAGACCAACAACAACTCCAAATACCTCAACACGCTGTTTGACGGTACATCTAACGCGTCCGGTGCCATTTTCTTAGATAGTGATGACACCGCGCCGGGAATGGTCGACCAGCAGACCACGATTTACGGCCACCATATGAACGACGGATCGATGTTCAATGTGATTTCGGACACCACCGACCAGGCGACGTTCGACAGCATTGAGTTTGTGTATTACATCACACGGGATGCTACGTATAAGCTGCGACCACTGGCGACCAAAGTTGTCGAGGACACGTATGCCAAGGCGCGCACGCCCAATTTTGAGGGCGACGACGGGCTCAAGAACTACCTGTCCGAGATGCTTGACGGTGCCTCTGCCGTGGCGAGCGATGCCACCGATCGTGCCGCTTCGGCAACCAAGGTCGTAACGCTTGTGACCTGTCGTTCGTTATCGCTGAGCAACACGCGTGCTGTCATGGTGCTCACGCCGGTCGAGGAATAAGTTGTTCGAGAGTAGCTAAAAAAGCCCCGTTCCAAATTGGCTACTCGACGACGGTAAGGGAGAAATGATGCTCGAGAATGGCAAAACGATGCCTTCGGTTGATGCTTGGCTGCGCGAGGCCAAGGCCGATTCGTCGGCACCTGCGTGCGGTATGTATCTGACGCATAACGGTGTGGTGCGCGCGACGCCCAAGTCCGAGGCGCGCGGTGTCGAGACCGATGGCGTGGCGCCGGGCCACAAGGTGGGCGGCATGGTGTTCGGCTACGACGCCAGCAAGGTGCAGGCTGCTATCGAGGCCACGCGCGCGATGCCCGGCATCGGCTATGTGCGCGTGTGGCTGGCAAACGGCGAGCTTTCCGTGGGCGATGACATCATGCTCGTGCTCATTGGCGGAGACATTCGCCCACACGTGGTCGATGCCCTGCAGGCGCTCGTTGGCACCATCAAGAATGAATGCGTGAGTGAGATCGAGCGCGAGGCGTAGAGGCTTGCGTCGATAGAAGGCTCGTTTATAAAAATGCCCGCCGGTACGTGTGATACCGGCGGGCATTTTGCGTTTTGGGCGCGGTGGACGCTACACGCGCGTCGCATCCTTGGGGCTCATGGTCATGCTCTGGAAGCGATTCTCCATAAAGTCATTATCGAAGTACTTGCCGTAGAACTGCGCAACGGGAATATCCGGTTCCGTGCCGTTGACGCGCTGATACCAATAATCGAGCGACTGCAGCGTCATAACGCCATCGACCAGCATAATGATGGTAAAGATGACGGTGGCCGAGTAGCGGCTCTTCCACGGAATCATGTTGATGAGCTTGAGTAGCCTCGGCAGCAGCAGCTTGATCCAGATGAGGCCACCCAGACCCCACAGGCAGGCGAAGCCCGTGCAGGTACGTCCGCCGGTAAGGACGGCGAGCGGATCGGGCATGCCAAAGAGCTTCATATGCGAGTAGCTCCACGAGACCACGCCAAACGAGGTTTGCATAAACCAGCCCACGAACACCTCAAAGCTTGCGCCGAGCAGCGCGCTCACCAAAAAGATAATGATGGGGTTCTTTTTGTAGAAGCGGTTGAGCACCATGGTCATGAGTACGGCGCCAAATCCGTAGATGGGGCTGAAGGGACCAAACAGCATGCCGGCGCGGTTCTGGTAGACGCCCGGGTCGTCGACCGTCATGTGCCAGATGTCCTCGGCGATCAGGCCGAGTATGCAGCAGACAAAGAATACCCAGAACAGGTTGAAGTAGTTGAGTTTGATGTAGCCTTCGCCGGTTTCATCGCGCCCGAGCATGCCCTCGGCGGCGGCGTCGCGGTCGAGCATCTCCTGCAGGCGGCGCTGCAGCTCGCGCTCCTGGCGTAGCGTGGGGTCGACGGTGGCCGAAAGCGCGACGAGGATGCCGAGCTGGATGGCAGGGCGAAGCAAGAAGGGCCCGATGCCCTGGAGCATCACGTCAACCAAAAGCTCGACGACGGTAAACGCGATAAGGATATAGGACAGACGGGCGGCATTGCGGCGCTGGTTCTTGATGAGGTCTAGGCCAAAGATGATCAAGATGACGGCACTGGCAGCCGAGAGCATGATGCCGGCGACGATAAGGCCAACCGCGACCAGGGTGTTATCACCGAGCTTGGCGGCGGCGTTGCCGTTGATGAGCGCGGTGATGACCTGCCACATAAAGGCGCCGACCGAGGGGAGCGTGCCCACGCCGGACAGGATGCACAGGACGGCGTACACCTTAATGATGAGGGGGATCTTCTTGACCTCCGTGGCGCTGGGGACGCTGGGGTCGAGTTCGTTTCGATCCATACATAACCTTTCTCGTTTTGCTGTAGGTACAAGGATACGCCGCCGACCTGCCAAAAGACAGGACGAACGTCCCAATTGCAACAATGCAAGCCCCAACGGCGGGCGAGACGCGTCGCAACGGAAGTATGCGGGATCGTCGGCCCCGAGGCGGTTGCCCGATAAAATGTTTGGCCGCAAAACGGATTATAAGCTCGGTGGGCTTTTAAAAAGCGCTGTTCATGCGCGGGAGTGCTTGTCTTGCCGTGCGTATAATAGGGCAGGTAACGCCAAATAACGAGGCTCTGAGGGGATGCCATGTCTCAAGAAACCATCCGCGCGGCCGAGCGCGCCGCGGGACAGGTGAAGACCATGTCGACGTATGATCCGGACTCCGACCAGCTGCATGAGGAATGCGGCATTTTTGGTGTGTGGGCGCCCGATCGCGACGTGGCTCGACTGACGTACTTTGGTCTGCGCGCGCTACAGCATCGCGGCCAGGAATCGGCGGGAATCGCCGTGGGTGATGGCGGCACGGTTATGGTTCGCAAGGACCTGGGACTGCTCGACCGCGTGTTCTCCAACGCCGACCTGTCGACGCTCTCCGGTCAGCTGGCCGTGGGCCACGTGCGCTATGGCACCGCCGGCGCCAAGAGCTGGGAAGCCTCGCAGCCGCATCTTTCTACTATCAACAGCGTCATTATCGCGCTTGCTCACAACGGCACGCTGGTCAACACCGACGAGCTGCGCCGCCAGCTGATCGAGCTGGGCGTGCCGTTCCTCTCCAATTCGGATTCCGAGGTCGCGACCAAGCTCATTGGCTACTTTACTCAGCGTACAGGCCATCTGCGTGAGGGCATTCGCAAGACCATGGAGCTCGTGCGCGGCGGCTACGCCATGACGCTCATCAACGAGCAGGCGCTCTACGCTTTCCGCGATCCGCACGGCATTCGCCCGCTCGTGCTGGGCAAGCTGGTAGACGAGGGCCTGGACCAGGCCGATGCCGCATCCGTTTCGCAGCTGCCGTCGCAGGACGGCGCCGCTACGGTCGACTCCGCCGTCCGTGTCACGCGCGCCGGCGGCTGGGTCGTTGCTTCCGAGACCTGCGCACTCGACATCGTGGGTGCCGAGTACGTCCGTGACGTCCGTCCCGGCGAGATCTTGCGCATCAGCGCCGAGGGTCTGGTATCCGAGCAGGGCGTGCCTGCAGCCGAAGAGCCCGCCAACTGCATCTTTGAGCAGGTCTACTTCGCCCGTCCCGACTCCATCATGAACGGCAAGAGCGTCTATGCCTGCCGTTACGACATGGGCCGTCAGCTGGCACACGAGGAGCCCGTCGAGGCCGACCTGGTCATCGGCGTGCCCGACTCCGGCCTGCCGCCCGCGGAGGGGTATTCGCACGAGAGCGGTATTCCCTTTGGCGAGGGCCTCATCAAGAACCGCTACGTGGGCCGTACGTTTATCGAGCCTACGCAGGAGTTGCGCGCCATGGGCGTGCGTATGAAACTCAACCCGCTGCGCGACAACATCGAGGGCAAGCGCCTGGTCGTCATCGACGACTCCATCGTGCGCGGCACCACCATGGTGCAGCTCGTCAAGATGCTGCGCAACGCTGGTGCCAAGGAGATTCACATCCGCATCAACTCGCCCGAGGTCATCTGGCCGTGCTTCTACGGCATCGATACCGACGTGCAGTCGCAGCTTATCAGCGCCAACAAGACGGTCGACGAGATTTGCGAGTACATCGGCGCCGATTCGCTGGCCTTCCTTTCGGTCGAGGGCCTGCTGAAGGTCATGCCCAAGGGCGGCTACTGCGATGCGTGCTTTACCGGCCGCTACCCCGTGGCGATTCCCGAGAGCTTTGGCCGCGATAAGTTTATGGAGGGCTTTAAGCCCCGCAACCTGGATAAGCCGCTGCACTTTGACGACGACGCCGTGGTCGAGAAATACGACGACCGCAGCTGGGAAGAGGAGCACGGCGAGGCCTAAAGCCTGCCATGTAGGGACAGGTTTATTCTGGTAGGTTTTACCTGCTGTTTTGTTGATTGAGCGGCGCGCGTTGTTATAGCGCGCGCCGAAATGAACGCAACTATGAGTACCGTTTGGCGCCTGCGCGGCGCCACGGTAGTGGGAGAGGAAGGCTCAGATGAGCGACAGCAAGCATGTGACGTATGAGGATGCCGGCGTCGATACCGCCGAGGGCGGCCGCGCCGTCGACGCGATTAAGCAGATGGTCAAGGACACCAATCGCCCCGAGGTTATCGGCGGCATCGGCGGTTTTGGTGGCTTATTCTCGGCCGCCGCGCTTAAGGATATGGAAGACCCGATTCTGATCAGCGGTACCGACGGCGTGGGCACCAAACTCGTGCTCGCCCAGATCATGGACCGTCACGAGACGGTGGGCCAGGACCTGGTCGCCATGTGCGTCAACGACATTTTGGCTTCGGGCGCCGAGCCGCTGTTCTTCCTGGATTACGTTGCCATCGGCCACATTGAGGCCGAGCACATGGCAAAGATCATCAAGGGTGTGGCCGACGGCTGCAAGCTCGCGGGCTGCGCGCTCGTGGGCGGCGAGATGGCCGAGCACCCCGGCGTTATGGCTCCCGCCGACTACGACCTCGCCGGCTTTACCGTGGGCGTCGTCGACCGCCCCAAGATGCTCGACCCCGCGAACGTCCGCCCCGGCGACGTGATTCTGGGCCTGCCCTCCACCGGCGTGCATTCCAACGGCTACTCGCTCGTGCGCAAGGTCATTGGCGTCGACGGCATTAAGCCGGGTACGCCCGAGGCCGCCGCTAAGGCCGAGGAGCTGAGCCGTCCGCTCGAGGAGCTCGGTGGCGCTTCGCTGGCTGACGCCCTGCTGGCCCCCACGCGAATTTATGTGAAGCCGATTCTTGAGCTGCTGCGCGGCGGCGCCAACGTGCATGCTATTGCCCACATCACCGGCGGCGGTATTACCGAGAACCTCAACCGCGCGCTTGCCGACGACGTCGACGCCGTGGTCACCCGCAACGGCGCCGAGATGGGTTGGGACGTTCCGCCCGTCATCACCTATGTGTCGCGCCAGGCCGAGCTCGCGCCCAACGAGGCGTGCAAGACCTTCAACATGGGCGTTGGCCTGTGCCTGATCGTCGCCCCCGAGGACGAGGCCGCGGTGACCGAGGCTCTGGTCGCGCTGGGCGAGAAGCCGTTCCGCGTGGGCGAGTGCGTCGAGGGTTCCGGTAAGGTCGTGTACCCCGATGAGCGCTAACGAGCAGATGGTTGCCGCCGAGGGCCTGGACTTTGTGCCCTACACCCGTCCGACCGGCACCGATACGGCCGAGCCGCTCAAGATCGGTGTGCTCATCAGCGGTTCGGGTACCAACCTGCAGGCGCTGATCGATCTGATCGCCGCCGGCAAGCTCAACGCTTCGATTGAGCTTGTGGTGTCGAGCCGTCCCTCGGCTAAGGGTTTGCAGCGCGCTGAGCGCGCGGGCATCCAGACGCTCACGCTGTCCAAGGATGTCTATGCCGACCCTATTGCCGCCGACGAGATCATCGCGCACGAGCTTCTCGAGCGCGGCTGCGAGTATGTGGTCATGGCCGGCTACATGCGCATGGTGCACACGCCGCTGCTGGCGGCGTTTCCCAACCGCGTGGTCAACTTGCATCCGGCGCTGCTGCCGAGCTTTACCGGTGCGCATGCGATTGACGACGCCTTTGCGCGCGGCGTCAAGGTAACTGGCGTGACCGTGCATTTTGCCAACGAGATCTACGACAACGGTCCCATCATCGCCCAGCGTGCGCTGGCTGTTGAGGAGGGCTGGGATGTCGACACGCTCGAGGAGCACATCCACGCGATTGAGCACGTGCTGTATCCCGAAGTCGTGCAAATGCTCGCCGACGGCCGCGTCCACGTGCTGGAGAGCGGCAAGGTCGCAATTGACGCGCCTCGCGGCTAGCGGCGCACAGTACAATTTAGCCGAGTAGTCAGGGTGGTCATTGGCGCCAAGGCGCGCGTGGCCACCTTTTGTTTTGGGTAGTCATCGGGGACGGTCTTTAACGACTAGTCATTCAAGAACGCCTCCGATGACTAGGTGAGAGAGGTGAGCGCATGGCGGATAACGAAGCGCTGTTTACGCCTGAGTTGGTGTTTTTTGATTGGGAGTGTGCAACGCCGGATGAGGTGTTTGCGGGGCTCGAGGGCGAGCTTGCACCACGTGGCTACATTGCGTCCGGTTGGCTCGACGCCGTTCGCACGCGCGAGGATGCCTATCCCACGGGTCTTGCCATGCCGGCGGCAAACATTGCCATTCCGCATACCGATCCGGGGTTTGTGGCCAAGCCCTATATCGCGGTGGTGAAGCCCGCCGCGCCCGTGACATTTAACGCTATGGCTGGCATGGGCGCTCCGGTGCCGGCGCAGATCGTCATCAATCTGGGCATCGCCGAGCCGGGCGGCCAGGTCGAGGCCCTGCAGGCGCTCATGAATATCTTTATGGACGCCGATGCCGCAGCCGACGTGCTCGGCCAGACCACGCCCCAGGGCATGGTCGACGCCATCCGCCGCCACTTCTAAGGTGGGGCTGAGTCGGCACTTGGGGACTGTCCCTAACTGCCGGCTGCCAGAGCTGTCCCCTTTGCACCAAAATGGTGCAGATTAACCTGTCCCCAATGCACCAAGCGTGCCGCGGGGGCTGCGTTGTGACACAATGGCGTTTGTTCGATTCGTTATGCGAAAGGCCAACTATGGCAAATAAGAAAAAGAACTCCGAGGCCGTGCCGACGCCCGAGCAGCAGGCCCGCGCTGCCTCCAGCTCTCGCAAGAAGCAGCGCAAGACGTACGTGTCTAAGACCGTCAAGATTGTCCTGGTGGTCATCGGCGTGCTGGCGATGCTGCTTTCCGTCTCGGCCATGGCGTGCTCCGGCCTTATGTCGCAGGCAGAGGATACCTCGGGCTACAAGCTTACCGGCGGTGTGGCTGCCACTATCAACGGCACCAACCTCACCGAGGACACCGTGACCAAGCAGATCATGAGCATGCGCACGTCCTACGGCTACACCAAGGACAAGGACTGGGCGCAGTATCTGGTCGACAACGACCTCACGCCCAAGAAGTACCGCAAGCAACTCATCGACTCCTACACGCAGCAGATTCTGCTTCAACAGGCACAGAAGGAAAACGGCGTTACGGTGTCGGACGAGGAGGTCGAGAAGGCTTGGAAGGACGCGTGCAAGAGCGCGGGCGGTGCCAAGGCCTTTAAGAAGACCCTCAAGACCTACGGTTATACCGAGGACACCTACAAGGATTCGCTCAAGGAGAGCCTGGCGCAGCAGAAACTCAAGGATGCCGTCGCGCCCACGAGCAAGCCCAAGGACAGCGAGATCGTCGATTACATCAACGAAAACCTGTCCAGCTACAACGACGCCCGCCGCTCGTCGAACATTCTGATCAAGGTTGATTCCGACGCCTCCGACGAGGACAAGGCTGCCGCCAAGGCCAAGGCGCAGGAGTGCCTGGACAAGATCAACTCCGGTGAGCTGAGCTTTGAGGACGCCGTGGAGCAGTATTCCGACGACACCGGCTCCAAGGAGAAGAAGGGCGATGTGGGTTGGGATAAGCTCACTACCTTCGTCGACAGCTACCAGACGGCGCTCGAGGGACTCAACAAGGGCGATGTGAGCGACGTGGTCGAGTCGACGTACGGCTACCACGTCATCAAGTGCACCGACTACTTCCATGTCGATAATCAGGTTGATGACATCAACCAGGTGCCCAAGGCCATCAAGAAGTACGTCTCCAACGTGGTGAAGACGCAGGCGGCCAGCACCGCGTACAGCGAGTGGCTGGAGCAGTACAAGAAGGATGCCGACATCACCGTTAATCCCATGCCCAAAGACGTGCCATACAACGTCAGCCTGAAGGGCGTCACCAAGAGTTCGACCGACGATTCGTCGACGACTGAGTAATCATGGGGCGGTGCTCGCGCGAGTGCCGCCCACGCTATTGAGGAGGATTTGCAGATGACCAACGAAGAGCTGCAGAAGGAAATGATTGCGGCCATGAAGGCCAAGGACAAGGTTCGCCTGTCCATCATTCGCCAGGTTAAGGCCGAGGTGAAGAATATCGAGGTTAACGAGCGCCGCGATGTGACCGAGGAAGACGTCAACAGCATGATCAAGCGTCTGATTAAGCAGACGAGCGAGACGCTGGAGATGTCCATCAAGGCCGGCACCGACCAGGAGCGTACCGACAACCTGACCGAGCAGGTCAAGATTCTGGAAAGCCTGCTGCCCGCGCAGGTTTCGGGCGAGGAGCTCGAGGCCCTGATCGAGCAGGTCATCGCCGAGCTGGGCGCCACGTCCAAGAAGCAGATGGGCCAGGTTATGGGTGCACTCGGCAAGGCCACCGGCGGCAACTTCGATAAGCCGGCCGCGGCAAAGATCGTCGGCGCAAAGCTGGCTTAAGGGCTGGCCGACACATAGCCGATGCTGAGGGGCGTGACCATTGCGGTCGCGCCCTTTTTTGTTGGCCGATGAAGGGCGCCTCCCCTGGCTGGTCATTGGGTGCTCATTGGGGACAGACTTAAATGAGTGCCCAATGAGCAGACACTCATTTAAGTCTGTCCCCAATGAGTGGGTTAAAGGTTGCGGGTTCTTTACGGGAATGTAGTGTGGGCTGCGGAAACGCGGTTCTTTCCGTACAATAGTTCAACTCGTGTAAACGCAGGGAAGGGACATTCATGGCAGACATGATCGAGATCAAGCATCTCAACAAGTACTTTGGCGACCTGCATGTGCTCAAAGATATCAATCTCACCGTCAAGCGCGGCGAGAAGCTCGTAATGATCGGGCCTTCCGGCTCGGGTAAGTCGACGCTCATCCGTTGCGTCGATTATCTGGAGGAGCCCACGTCGGGCGAGGTCGTCATCGACGGTACGCCGCTCACCAAAAAGAATCACCTGGAGATGGCTCGCAAGTACAGCTCCATGGTGTTTCAGCAGTTCAACCTGTATCCCAACATGACGGTGCTGGGCAACCTGACGCTCGCACCCATCAAGCTGCAAAAGAAGAGCAAGGAGGAGGCGACCGAGATCGCCATTGCCGCGCTCAAGCGCGTCGGCATGGCGCATAAGGCCGGCGAGTATCCGCAGAATCTCTCGGGCGGTCAGCAGCAGCGCATCGCCATCGCCCGTGCCCTGTGCACCAAGCAGCCCATCATCCTGTTTGACGAGCCGACCTCGGCGCTCGACCCCGAGATGGTCCAGGAAGTCTTGGACGTTATGATTGAGCTCGCGCAGGAGGACATCACCATGATCTGCGTGACGCACGAGATGGGCTTTGCGCGCCAGGTGGCCGACCGCGTCATCTTTATGGAGGACGGCCGCATCCTGGAGGAGGGCACGCCCGAGCACTTCTTCGATAACCCCGAGAACCCGCGCTGCCGCGAGTTCCTGTCCAAGATTCTGCACTAGGTGCGGTGATGGACATGACGGATATGACGAGGGCGGCCGTGTCGCGCCGTCACTTTTTGCAGCTGGCGGGCGCCGGCATGCTTGCGCTGACGGGGACCGCGCTTGCCGGTTGCGGCAACTCCACCAGCAGCGAGGGCTCCGACAAGGGGTCCAAGCTTGCGGCCATCAAGTCGCGTGGCCATCTGAATGCCGGCGTTAAGAAGGACGTTCCCGGCTATGGCTATTACGACACCGCCAAGGGCCGCTTTGAGGGCATGGAAGTTGATTTGTGCTACCAGATCGCTGCTGCCGTCTTTGGCGTGAGTTACAAGGAGGCCCGCGCCCAGGAGCTTGTCGAGTTTACCGATGTAACGCCCAAGACGCGCGGCCCGCTGATCGATAACGGCCAGCTTGACGTGGTCGCGGCGACCTACACCATCACCGACGAGCGCAAGAAGAGCTGGGATTTCTCGACGCCGTACCGCACCGACTACGTGGGACTCATGGTCAAGAAGCGTTCGGGCTTTACCTCGATTGAGGACCTGGACGGCAAGGTCATCGGCGTGAGCCAGGGTGCTACCACGCAGGGCCTGATCGAGCAGATGATCAAGGACAACGGCTTTAGCTGCAAGCCCGAGTTTAGGGCCTTTAGCGGCTACCCCATCATCAAGAGTTCGCTCGACGCCGGCAATATCGATGTCTTTGCCATGGACCGCTCCACGCTGGCCGGTTACATGAACGAGACCGTTGAGCTGCTGCAGCCCGAGGTCAAGTTTGGCGAGCAGGGCTACGGCGTGGCGACCAAGAAGGGCTGCGACCTTTCGGCCGTGGTCGATCAGGTGATTTGCGATCGCCTGGCCGACGGTTGGCTCGACCAAGAGGTCAAGACCTGGGGTCTTGTATAGGCGCATCGTCCAAGGAAGGAATCGAATGCTCGAAGGATTATTTGACGCCGACCGTTGGTCGACGACATTTCAAAACATGGGGCCCTTCTGGGAGGGCTTTGGTGTGACGCTACAGGTGGTCGTTGCCGGTCTGCTGCTGTCGCTGGTGCTGGGCACGCTGCTGGGCGTGTTCTCAACCACTCGTTCACGCGTGCTGCGCACCATAAGCCGCGTGTACGTGGAGTTTTACCAGAACACCCCGTTGCCCGTGCAGGTGCTCTTTATGTACATGGCCGGTCCGCAGTTTTTGCAGGCCATAACCGGTGCCGACCAGCCGGTGCGCATCGCGCCGTTCGTGCTGGGCTTCTTGGGTGTGGGCCTGTATCACGCGGCCTACATTTCGGAGGTCATCCGCACTGGTATCGAGGCGGTTCCGCGCGGTCAGATGGAAGCGGCCCAGAGCCAGGGCTTCACCCGTGCGCAGGCGTATTGGTACATCGTGCTGCCCCAGACATTCAAGATCATTCTGCCGCCGCTGTGTAACCAGGCGCTCAACCTGGTCAAGAACACGTCGGTGCTGGCACTTGTGGCCGGCGGCGACCTTATGTACCGTTCCGACAACTTTGTGAGTCTGTACGGTTACCTGCAGGGATACATCGTCTGCTGCCTTATGTACTTTATCATCTGCTTTCCGCTCGCCATGCTGGTGCAGTGGCTCGAGCGCCGCTCCAAGGAGCGTCCGCGCGGCGTGAGCCTGGCCGAGCTGGGGCTCGACAACGTAGAGGAGGCCTAGCGCATGGAAATCTTCAACGCGACCAACCTGCTCTACATTTGGGGCGGCTTTGTTAAGACGATCGAGATCTCGGCGCTGTCGATCTTTTTCTCGCTCATCTTTGGCACGGTGCTGGCGCTCGTTAAAAGCTACGCGCCCCGCCCGTTCCGTATTTTGGTGAGCGCCTATATCGAGTTGTTCCGCTGCACGCCAAACCTGCTGTGGATCCTGTTTATCTACTTTACGGTGCAGGGTTTGGACATTGTGATTTCGACCATCGCCTTTACGCTGTTTACCAGCGCTGTTATGGCCGAGATTGTGCGCGGCGGCCTCAACTCGATTCCGCGCGGCCAGTTTGAGGCAGCGCAGAGCCAAGGCTTTGGCTTCTTTGCCACCATGCGCTACATCATTCTGCCGCAGACGTTTAAGACGATCATTCCGGCGCTGTTTAGCCAGTGCACGACTGTCATCAAGGACAGCTCGTATCTTTCGGGCATTAACGTGGCCGAGCTCATGTACACGGCAAACGTCGTGATGGCCCACGCGATCGACCTGTCGCAGGTGCTTATGCTCTACGGCCTGGTGTTTGCGATGTACTTTGTGCTCAACTTTGGTATCTCGCTGCTGGTCCGAGCGTATCAGCGCCGCATCGTGGCAGCGTAGAATGTGACAAAGGGACTGTCCCTTTGTCACATAGAGAAAGGAATCGCGATGAGCGATCTGGAGAATAAGAAGAATCCTGTGGTCATTACCATCGCGCGCGACTTTGGCGCCGAGGGCCACGAGATTGGTCGCATGCTTGCCGACGAGTTGGGGATTCCGCTGTACGATAACGAGCTGCTGGTACGTGCGTCGCTGCGCGCGGGCGAGTCGCTCGATAAGATGGCCGCCTATGACGAACGTCTGGCCGTTGAGAACATGGCGTTTCTGCCCGACCGCTACGATGCGCGTTCGTACTCGGATAAGTTGTTCCAAAAGATGAGCCAGGTGATTTTGGATTTGGGCGAGACCGAGAGCTGCATTATCGAAGGCCGCCTGTCCGATTATCTGCTTCGCAACAACCCCAACCACATTGCCGTGTTGGTGACCGCTCCCTTTGAGGACCGCGTCGAGATCGTGCGCAAGAAGCGTGGCCTTAACAAAAAGAAGGGCGCCAAGCTGGTCAAACAGCAGCAGAAGGCGCGCGAGGCGTTCTATAAGCGCTACAGTGCCGGCAAATGGAAGATGACGAGCGGTAAGGATATCGTAGTCAACCGCGCCAAGCTGGGCCGCGAAGGCTGCAAGGACGTCATCGCCGCGGCCTACCGCTACAAGGTGGCCCAACTCGAAGGCTAACCGACCAAAACCACCACAAAGGGGACAGGCACCTTTGTGGTGGTGGGACGGCCGGCATAGAAAAAGTCCCCGCCGAGCGTGTGCTCGACAGGGACTTTGCCGTTTAATGGCTAGCGCTGAGGGTGATTACTCGCCCAGCAGGCTCTTGGTGATGGAAGCGGCGGCCTTCTTGCCAGCGCCCATCGCCAGAATGACCGTAGCGGCACCGGTGACGATGTCGCCGCCGGCCCAGATGCGGGGATCGGTGGTCTGGCCGGTCTCCTCGTCGGCGACGATGTAGCCCCACTTGTTGAGCTCCATCTTGCCGCCGATCTTCTTTGCGAAGGGGTTGGCGTTGGTGCCGATAGCCGAGATCGCGACGTCGCAGGGGATCTCCTCGATGGCGCCCTCGATGGGCACCGGGCGACGACGGCCGGACTCGTCGGGCTCGCCGAGCTCCATCTTCTGGACCTTGACGGCGCACACGGAGCCGTCTTCGCCAGCGACAAACTCGAGCGGGGAAACGAGCGGCAGAACCTCGACGCCCTCGGCCTTGGCGTGGTGCAGCTCGGCACGACGGCAGGGCATCTCGTCCTCGGTACGGCGGTAAGCGATGATGGCGTGCTCGGCGCCCAGACGCTTGGCAGTACGGACGGCGTCCATAGCCACGTTGCCGCCACCAAAGACGACGACGTTCTTGCCGTGCTTGGTGGGGGTGTCGTACTCGGGGAACTTGTTGGCCTTCATCAGGTTCACGCGGGTGAGGTACTCGTTAGCGAAGAAGACGTTGGGCAGGTTCTCGCCGGGGACGTTGAGGAACTTGGGCAGGCCAGCGCCGGTCGCCACGTAGATGGCGTCGAAGCCCTGCTCGAACAGCTCCTCGGCGGTGGCCATGTTGCCCACGACGGAGTTGTACTCAAACTTGACGCCCATGTCCTCCAGGCCGTCAATCTCGCGCTTGACGACCGCCTTGGGCAGACGGAACTCGGGGATGCCGTAGACCAGCACGCCGCCGCCGGTGAAGAATGCCTCAAAGACGGTGACGTCAAAGCCGTTGCGGGCGAGCTCGCCGGCGCAGGTGATGCCGGACGGGCCAGAGCCGACGACGGCGACCTTCTTGCCGTTCTTGGGAGCCATCTTGGGCGTGGAGGCGAGCTCGGGGCGGTCACCCAGGAAGCGCTCGAGCTGGCCGATGGCCACGGGCTCGGACTTCTTGCCACGGATGCACTTGCCCTCGCACTGGTTCTCCTGCGGGCAGACGCGCCCGCAGATGGCGGGAAGCATGGAGTCCTCGCGGATGGTATCGAGAGCGCCGCCGAAGTCCTTCTCGCGGATCTGCTCGATAAAGCGGGGGATGTTGATGTTGACGGGGCAGCCCTCAACACAGAACGGCTTCTTGCAGTTGAGGCAGCGCTCGGCCTCGGCCAGCGCCATCTCCTCGGTGAAGCCCTTGTCGACGGGGCGGAAGTCGCAGGCGCGCTCGGCAGCCGGCTCCTCGTTATCGGGGGTGCGGGGCGACTTCATATCGGCAACGAAACGACCGTTAACTAGTGGCATGCGCAGCTCTTTTCCTCATAGGCCTTGAGGGACTCGCCCTCTTCGGAACGGTAAGCGGCCTGGCGGGCACGAAGGTCATCCCAGTCGACCAGGGTGGCATCGAAGTCGGGGCCGTCGACGCAAGCAAACTTGGTTACGCCGCCCACCTCGACGCGGCAGCAGCCGCACATACCGGTGCCGTCAACCATGATGGGGTTGAGCGACGCGGTGATGGGGGTGTCGTACTTCTGGGCGGTGAGGGTCGAGAACTTCATCATCGGAACGGGGCCGACGCAGAAGACCTGGCTCACGGCCTTGTCCTGCAGCAGGCGCTCCAGCGGAGCGGTGACAACGCCCTGCTCGCCGTAGGAACCGTCATCGGTAGTGATGTGGATGTGGTCCTCGTCGAGGAGCTCGCGGAACTGGTCCTCCATGAGCAGGAGGTCCTTGGTGCGGGCGCCCATGATGGCGTGAACCTCGTGGCCGGTCTCGACCAGGTGCTTGGCGACCGGGAAGGCAATTGCCAGGCCGACGCCGCCGCCAATGACGGCGCAGGGGCCCTCGGCCATCTCGGTAGGAACGCCCAGCGGGCCCACGACGTCGCGCAGCGACTCGCCGGCCTCGTAGGTGGACAGCATCTCGGTGGTCTTGCCGATCACCATGAAGATGAACTCGACCCAGCCCTCGTCACCGTTCCAGCCGGCCAGGGTAAACGGGACGCGCTCGCCCGTCTCGTTGGCGCGAACCATGAGGAACTGTCCAGCGTGCGCATGCTTGGCGATTGCAGGCGCCTCGATGCGGAACTTGAACACCTTCTCCGAGAACTGCGTCTTCTCCAGGATCTTATACATAGAACCCCTCTCTTGTTAGGGCTGCCGAACCGTGCCTCCACGGAAATGGACGGTAGCCCGAATAAAACCGTACGTGCACAGGCGTTGTGCAGACATACGGTGCAAATTATACCCTCATGGACATGTCACTTACGTGTGTCTTCGGCGGTTGGGAGCAGGGTTTATCCACTTTGGCCTACCAAATAGGGGCAGGTTTATTTTGGTCAGTTTTATCAGGTAAAACGGCAAAGGGGGCCGGCCTCGCGCTTCGGTGAGGCCGGCCCCCTTTGGAGCGTTGCATATGTATAGCGGCACAGGGTTTATTGCGACGCAGCCGCCGCGGCGTTTCCGCAGATGAAACCTGCCAAAATAAACATCTCTAAATGGTAGGTTTTAGTGCTTGCCGTTGGCGGAAGCGGCGCCGTTTACGTGATCGCGGGCGTAGATTACGCCGTGGACGATGGCCAGACCGGCGGCATCTGCGGCGCGGGCGCAGGTGTCCTGGAAATCCTCGGCTTCGCGGGCGCGCAGCTGCTTGAGCACGTAGTCTGCCACGGCCATCTTGCCGGGAGGGTTGCCGATGCCGGTGCGGATACGGCTAAAGTCGCGGCTGCCCATCTTGTCGATGATGGAGCGCAGGCCGTTGTGACCGGCATGGCCTCCGCCCACCTTAACACGCACGTCGCCGGCGGGAATATCGAGCTCGTCGTGGATGACGAGCAGCTCCTCGGCCTTGATCTTGTACTCGCGGCAGAGCTTGGAGATGGGCCCGCCCGAGGTGTTCATGTACGACTGCGGCTTGACCAGTACAATCTGGCGCTTGCCGTTCTCTTCCTCGGCATCGTTGATGTTGATGAGCGCGACCTCGGCGCCTGCTTGGTTTTTCCAGTACGTGACGCCGGCCTGACGGGCCAGCTCGTCGATCGCCTTAAAACCGGCGTTGTGGCGGGTCTCGGCATACTCATCGCCAGGGTTGCCAAGTCCGGCAACCATGCGAATCTTAAGCGGCTGTGCAGCTGCCATGTTCATCCTTTCGTTGATTTGTCGCCTGCTATGGTGAGCGACCCTGTTGCCGCTGTCAAATGGAGGGCAATTGAGGTTGTTTGGGGGCGTTTGGACGGCCGTCAAAATCCGAGGTGGACGGTTAGTTCAGATACGTATAAGTTCTGAGGACTCGAATTGCTCAATTCAATGCCGATACGTTGTTTTGGAACTTTAGTTAGTCCATATGACGCTGTTTTGAAGTCTACCCCGCTTTCAAATAGGGCGAATGGTATAGAGATAGCTGCAAAACAGCCTAATTCAATGTGTCTATTTATACGTATTTGAACTAACTGTCCAGCCCTGTTCGACGGCGCACGGGTGATTCGCCGTTTAGACCGGCGCAAGGCCGATTCCGGCCCGCAGAGCGTTGAGCCAAGCGGCCTGACGCTTGCGATAGCCCTTGATGCGATATCGGAATCGGACTCCTGCGAGTCGATGCATCGTTTGGGCGAAGGCTTCGAGTGCAACAAGGTCTTTCATTTGGTCGCGATTGATAACCAGGACGTGGATGCCCATTGCCTTGAGGCCATTATTTCGATTGCCATCGTGGATGCGAGCGTTTTGAAGCTCATGCCCAATTCCGTTGTATTCGTTGTCGACTCCGGCGGCCGGGCAATATAGGTCGCAGATGGCGTAAGGGATGCCGGAGGACATGTTAACCGCAAGAGTGTCGAAGTCGATTCGATAGTTGAGTAGCAGGCCTCCCATGGGCAGGCTGCAACATCCGAATCCGCCAAAGCGCATGGGCGCTCCGAGAACGGCTAACATTAGGGATTCGGCTGGGGATGCAGATCCGGGTCGGGCAAGCTTGACTGCCGTGCGAAACGAGGTGTATGAGCTACTTTTGGCGAAGCGCGCGACCGCCTCGAGATCTTCGATGGTCGTGGCGGGCTCGCATTTGTAGTGCGCCTGTTCGTAGCGGGTTTCGTTCTGCTGTTTGGCTGCCGACTGGCCGCCCAGGCAATCAAGATCGCCCGTCGCTGCGCAGCTATCGCCCTTGGGCCAGATGTCGTCATAGGCGATGGGGTAGGTTGCCTCGGGCGGAAGGGAGTAGGTTCCGAGCAGCTCCATAAGGAGCATCAAGGTTTTGGCGACCGATTCATTTTTAGAACAAAGCATGGCTGTCATGGCAGGAGACGTTGCGTAGATGTCGGCCTCGACGTGCATAATTGCACCTTCAGGAAGCGGAGCGGAGAGAATATGCTGAAGAAGTCGCTTGTCGGGGCGTCTGTTGTCTTCGTTTGAAACGAGAAGATCGAGTAGTTCGGAATCATCTTCATTCCAGGCGTCGAGTATCGAAAGTGCGCCAAAGTCTATCGCGTCATTATTGGGAATGCAGCTAGCCAAGGCCTGTGCTTGCTGTTCACTATCAACGGAGTCCCAGGGTAGGGCAGAGTACGCCCGTCGTGCGCGACGAATTGCGCGGAGGGCGGAGAAATGTGAAATCACGGTCGTCATAGCTATAACGTACTAAGTTGGCGGCAGAATGCGACCGCCATACCGTTCTTTTCGCTCAGCGGGGCGCTGTGCGCCATGAACGGCTGGGTGTTATGAAATCGATGGAATCGGTTGAGGGGATTGCAGGAAATTGAGCTCTGCCGCGAAGGTTGACGATAGCTACTGGACAGTTAGTTCAGATACGTATAAGGCGACGGGCATTCGAGGCGTTTCTAAGGGCCTTCGAGGGTGATTTGAGGGTAAATATGCGGCGGTTGTACTCGAAAACGATGAGCTTTGGGCGGCATGGCATCCGCCGGGGAGCTCAGAAGGCTCCGAACGGCCCTTTGGGGCTTTAAAAAATACGTATCTGAACCAATTGTCCAGGGAAGGTTGGCGAGGGATAGAAAAAGGGCCGGAAGCGAGCTTCCGACCCTTTAAAAGCATCAAAGATGATGCGATGCGCGTTGGACTACAGCGCGAAGTCGCCGCCGACGAGCGTGGAGACGGGCTCCTCGTGGTAAACGGCGGAGATGGCCTGAGCGAACTCCTCGGCGACCGAGATGGTCTTGATCTTGCCGCCGACCTCGACGGGAATGGCGTCGGTGACGAGGCACTCGACGATCGGGGCGTCGTTCAGACGCTCGATGGCCGGACCGGAGAAGATGCCGTGGGTGGCGCAGACGTAGATGTCGCCAGCGCCCATAGCCTTGAGCTCCTTGACGTTGGCGCACAGGGTGCCAGCGGTGTCGATCATGTCGTCGTTGATGATGCAGGTCTTGCCCTTGATGTCACCGATGATGCCCATGACCTCGGCGGCGTTGTGGCGCGGACGGCCCTTGTGGGCGATGGCCAGGTCGCAGCCGAGCATGTCGGACAGCTTCTTGGCGGCCTTGGCGCGGCCCACGTCGGGGGAGACGACAACCAGGTTGTCGGTGTCGAAGTTCATGGCGTTGTAGTACTGGCCAAACAGCGGCAGTGCGGACAGGTGGTTGACCGGGATATCAAAGAAGCCCTGGATCTGACCCTGGTGCAGGTCGAGGGTGATGATGCGGTCGACGCCGGCGCGCTCGAGCAGGTTGGCGACGAGGCGGGCGGTGATGGGCTCGCGCGGGCCGGCCTTGCGGTCCTGGCGGGCATAGCCGTAGTGGGTGATGACGGCGGTGATGGAGCGGGCGGATGCGCGCTTGGCAGCGTCGGTGGCGATGAGCAGCTCCATGAGCATGTCGTTGACGTTGCCGCCGGCCACGGACTGAATCAGGAAGACGTCGGCGCCGCGGACGGTCTCGTCGTAGCGGGCGTAAATCTCACCGTTGGCGAACTGCTTTAGCGTAAGGCCCGAAAGCTCGACCCCAAGGTACTCAGCGATCTTCTGAGCGAGGGGACGGTTGGAGGAACCGGAATACACGCGGATGGACTTGCGCATATTCTCCGACTTCTCGGGATCATTAATCGGCATTACCCTTCTCCTTTATACATCGAATGCCATATAGATGCCTTTTTGCATTGTAACCGCGCGACGGGGCTTATCGAGTCTTGATAACGTCTTTACCGTCAACGGACACGAACCGACCACTCATCCGGCCGCGCAGGTCACAATAGAAAAAGGAGCCGTCCCCATGGGAACAGCTCCTTAGATGCTTGGTAAAACGTTATACCTCGTCGTCCTCGTGCAGACGGCGGCGATAATCGGCGGCCCAGCCCTCAATATTTACCTGACGGGCGCGGCCCAGACCGAGTGCGTCAGCCGGGACCGGCTCGGTGATGACAGAGCCGGCGGCAACGAGCGCGCCGTCGCCAATCTGAGCGGGCGCAACCATCATGGTATCGGAGCCGATGAAGGCATCCTTGCCGATGACGGTCTTGTGCTTGTGGACGCCGTCGTAGTTGCAGGTGATGGAGCCCGCGCCCACGTTGACGCCGGAGCCCATGGTGGTGTCGCCGATGTAGGACAAGTGCGGCACCTTGGAGCCCTCGCCGATCGTGGACTTCTTGATCTCCACGTGCGTGCCGGCCTTGGATCCGTCGAGCATGTGGGTGCCCGGGCGCAGGTAGGCGCGCGGGCCGCAGTCGACGCCGTTCTCGATGACGGCCTCGATGGCGATGGTCTCATCGATGATGCAGCCGCTGCCGACGGTGGTGTCGG
>URPB01000014.1:0-29264 GCA_900549575.1 uncultured Collinsella sp. | reverse complement strand
GGCACATCCGCGTTGGCGAATCCGGCGCATCCGCGTTGGCGCGATTGGCGAAAATGCGTTGGTGGAAATGGTGAAAATTATATTGACGCTAACACTCGATGCCCATGAGGTCGCGCGCGACGAGGTAGAGCTCGCGCCCCGCCTGGAGCTTCGGCCGCGTCGTCGTGTAGCGCTTGACCTGCGAGAAGGCGTGGAAGGTGCACCTCTGGACCCTGGTGCGCGGCCAGGTCTCTCGCACGGCCTTGGCGAACCCGCTCCCGCCGTCGGTGACGACCACGTCGGGCGCCGGGATCGGCGCCATGAGGGCCGACCACGCCCTCGAGTTCTCCGACCTCGCCATGTACCAGGAGACCACCCGCTCGCCGCTGCAGCATATGAGCACGACGAGGTCGCGCGCGACCCAGATCCCGTCGACGTGGAGCACGCGGTGGAGCTCGCCGTCGGGGACGGGCATGGGCCAGACCTCCCAGAGCTCGGCCGTCCTGCGCCTGAAGGACCGCCCGCCGCCCGGCATCGCCGCCTGGGAGTCCTTGGAGAGGAGCCACCCGAGGAACTCGTCCAGCCTTGTCGCCGTGTCGTCGTACCTCACCGTCGTCGACGCGCCGCAGGCCGTGCACCTCCACCGCTGGGATCCCGATGAGGTCCTGCCGTTGCGCTTGGTCCGACCGCCGCAGTAGGGGCAATAAACGGCCTTCATGGGCACCTCTTCCGAAGGGGTATTTAACGGTTCCGGAAAAGGTTATCTACCTGCGGGAACGATAGGCAACCAGACACACATTCTGTCCGAGCGGTTAAAAGCGGGCACGGAATTTAAACGGCTGAAAAAGGGGCATCGACCTGCGCCGATGCCCCTAAAGTGGACACACATTTTGTCCTATAAGCCTCAAATGAGCCACTAGAGGAGGTCGAGGGGGAGCTGGGGGGCGTCACCCCAGAGCTTTTCTAGGCGGTAAAAGTCGCGGGCTTCGGGAGTGAAGACGTGGACGACAACCGAGCCGTAGTCCATGAGCATCCAGGTCTTCTGCTCGCGGCCCTCGATAGAGAACGGGTGCTCACCGCAAGCCACGGCGACCTTCTCCTCGATCTCGTCGACGATAGAATCGACCTGACGGTTATTGGTACCGGTGGCGAGCACAAAGTAGTCGCACACGTCGGAGAGCTCGGTCAGATCGAGCACCTGCACGTCCTCGCCTTTCTTGTCGTAGGCGGCCTGCGCGGCGGCGCGGGCGACATCCTCGGCGGCGACACCGCTCGCGGACAGCGAGGCGGCAGTGCGGTCGGACGTGGCAACGAAGCTCTTGTGCTCCACACCTTCAAGAATCTGCTCGTCGGTCATGGTCTCGTCGGCCATGGAATACCTCTTTCTAGACAGCCCGAGCTAGCGCAGCTGGGCGTAATGGTTGTAAATCGTAATAGCCGTGGGATAAAGATAGCGCCCGGACTGGATCACATAGACCAGACCCTGCGCAAAACAGGAGAAGAACAACTCATCGAGCGAGGACTTCCCCACCATCTTGCGCAGCGCATGGACATAGTCGCCGTGACGGTTAGGCTCGATGGCATCTGCCACAAAGACCACCATATCGAGCGGCGTCATATCGCAGGCACCCACGGTGTGACGGTCGACAGCCTGGAAAACAGCCGGCGACAGCTCGGGGAAAAGCTGCGGAAGCTCATAGGCGGCAACAGGGCCATGCAAAAGCGGCGTCGCGGCGGAAGGAGAGCCGGCAACTTTGATGCCATAGTGAATCGCGCGGGCCACGAGCTCGTCATCGGAAAGCACCTTGTCCCAGTCGTGAATTAAGCCGGCGGCAGCGGCATCAAAGCGGTCAACGCCGTAGACCTCGGCCAGATGAAGTGCGGTCTCGGCAACACCCAACGAATGCACATAGCGCTTGCGCTTATCTTTCATGCGAACATCGAGCAGCTCTTGAATGCGCTTGAGCAGCGCGCGCTCATCGCCCTCAAACTGATCCTCTACCGACAACGTAGCCCCCATCACTCAAAATCTTCTTGACCCAGATCGGCATATAGCCTGCGCTTGCGAATGTAGCCGAGCACAGACTCGCTCGTAAGATAGCGCACGCTCATGCCGCGGGCAACTCGCTTACGAATGTTCGTCGAGCTGATCGCCAGCGCCGGAATCTGAATATAGCGCACATCGAACGGCAGCCCCGACTCTTTGATTCGGGCACGCGCCGTATCAATATCAAAACCCGGTCGCGTCGCCGCAATAAAGGTAGCAAGCTCAGCAATTCGCTCGGCATCATGCCAGGTCACAATATCAATAATCGCGTCGGCGCCCGTAATAAAGTAGAGCTTTACCTGCGGCGGGTAAAAGTCGCGAAGCGCATGAAGCGTATCGGCCGTATAGGTTACGCCCGGACGGTCAATCTCGAACCGGCTCGCCAAAAAGGCCGGGTTCGCGGCGGTGGCGAGGACCGTCATGGCATAACGGTCCTCGGCAGGCGTCACCGGCTTGTCAAGCTTAAAGGCGGGAGAGCCCGCCGGCATAAAGAGCACAGCGTCCAAGTCGAGCGACTCGCGCGCCTGCTCGGCAGTCACCAGGTGCCCGTAATGAATCGGGTCAAAGGTGCCGCCCATAATGCCAAGCCGAAACTCCTTGCCCTCTTTTATGGGTAGCTCGGGCAAACCGATTCCACCGCGCAGCGACATGGCTTACTCGCCCTCCGAGGTCTCGGCATCGTCCGCGGCATCAGCCGCATCGATAGCCTCGACGCCCTCATCCGCAGCATCGGCCACGTCAATGGCCTCAACGGCAACGTCCTCGCCAGCGTCCTCGAGCTCCTCGTACTCCGAGAAGTCCTCAGCGCCCTCAAAGTCAAAGGCACGCTGGCAAATGCGGACCTCGTCGCCCGCACGGCAACCGGCCTTCTCGAGCGCGTCGTCAACACCCATACGCGCAAACTTGTGCTGCAGGTAAATGACGGCTTCCTCGTTTTCCCAGTCGGTCTGGATGACCATGCGCTCGATGGCACGACCGACCACGCGGAAGGCACCGGGCTCCTCCTGGACAATGCGGAAACGCTTCTCGCGCTGCAGACGGCGACGCTCCCACTCCTCGTCGCGCAGATCGACCGGCTCATCAGAGACCGCCAGCTCGGCTCGCAGCTTAGCCACCTGCTCGCCCACGGCAAGCATCAGCGTATTGAGGCCGGCACCCGTAACGGCGGACACGGCAAAGAACATATGCCCGTCGTCGAGCGCCGCACGCTTGAGGTCGGCAATCTTGTCGGCCGTGCCCGGCGCATCGCACTTGTTGGCGACGACGATCTGCGGACGCTCCGAAAGCTCGGCGCCATACTGCTCGAGCTCACGGTTGATGATGCGGTAATCCTCAACCGGGTCGCGATCCTCAAAACCACCCGTCATGTCAACGACATGCATGATCAGGGCCGTGCGCTCGATGTGGCGCAGGAACTGATGGCCCAGACCCTTGCCCTCGCTCGCACCCTCGATCAAACCAGGAACGTCGGCAACGACGTAAGAATACTCACCGGCACGCACCATGCCGAGGTTCGGCACGAGTGTGGTAAACGGATAGTCGGCGATCTTGGGACGGGCGGCACTCATGCGCGCGATAAGCGAGGACTTGCCCACCGAGGGGAAGCCCACGAGTGCGGCATCGGCCATAAGCTTCATCTCAAGCTCAATCCAGTGCTCCTCGGCCGGTTCGCCCAGCTGAGCGAACGCGGGCGCGCGGCGCACCGACGTCACAAAGTGCGTATTGCCCAGGCCACCGGCACCGCCGGGCGCCACGACAACGCGCTCGCCGTCGTGCACCAGGTCGGCAATCTCGAACATCGGGGTCTGCGTCTCGGGATCGAGCTCGCGGACCACGGTGCCCATGGGGACCTTCAAAATGAGGTCCTCGCCGCTCTTGCCGTTGCGGCGGGCGCCCTGACCGTGCGTTCCGCGCTCGGCACGAAAGTGATGCTTAAAGCGGTAATCGATCAACGAAGACAGCTGAGCATCGGCCTGGATGACGACATTGCCGCCACGACCGCCGTCGCCGCCATCGGGGCCGCCCTTGGGGACAAATGCCTCGCGCCTAAACGACATGCATCCGGCTCCGCCGTCGCCGCCGCACACGTTAATGCGGCTGATATCGGTGAACTGTGACAACAGAATCGCCTCCTACAAAAAGAGGGAGACCCTTGAATCCTAAAACTCAAGTGCCTCCCACATATGTGCTCTATGAAGGGTGAATTACGCGTTCGCGAGCGGGCGTACGCTGACCCTGTGCTTGATACCCTTGTGGAACTCAACGGTACCGTCGACCAGCGCGAACAGCGTGTCGTCCTTGCCACGGCCAACGTTCTCACCCGGGTGGATGTGAGTGCCGTGCTGACGGACGAGAATCGTGCCCGTGGTTACCGTCTGGCCGGCATAGCGCTTCGTGCCAAGGCGCTGACCGCGGGAGTCACGGCCATTACGGGAGGAACCGAGTCCTTTTTTGTGTGCCATTGTGTATACCTACTCTTTCGTTACGAGTGTAATCTACTCGGCGACGGGAGCCTCGGCAACAGCCTCGGCCTCTGCCTTGACAGCCTTCTTGGCGCGGGACGTAGCCTGGACCTTCACGATCTTCAGCTTGGTGAGCTGCTGACGGTGACCCTTCAGACGACGATAGCGCTTACGCTTGTGGAACTTGAAGACCAGCTGCTTCTCGCCCTTGAACTGCTCAACGATCTGAGCGGTAACCTTGGCCTTGGCCAGCTTGTCGGGATCGGTGACGATCTTCTTACCATCGTTGAGGAAGATGACCGGCAGGGTGACCTTGTCGCCCTCATTGCCCTCGATCTTCTCGACGGTGATGACATCGTCGGTGGCGACCTTGTACTGCTTGCCGCCCGTGTTAACGATTGCGTACATGTTTACTTGCCCTTCATGCATCAGTTAGTGCAACAGCCGAATATAGTAGCAGGCGAAAATACCCCCGTCAACGAGTATGTGGAGCAAATCCACAAGTTCGCACAGGTATGGGGCTGACGAGTCGGCCCTCGTCGTCCTCGCATGCTTGATTCTGACGCTCGACATCGTAGGAGCAGATGGTCACGAGGTCTTGCATACCGGTGGAAACAATAGGTGCATCCACGCCCGGGGTCAAGCCCTGCAACAAAACATCAGCAGCGGAAAGCAAAATTTCCGGACGCATGGAGCCCTCGTTGTCGGCATGGGTGTCGAGCATGAGCACCAAATGGTCCGGGCGCTCCCCTGCCGTGAGCTCATAGCCCACGAGCGTGTGATCCAAATCCAAGCGCTTGCTCTTTTTGCCGCGCGCGTAGTCGATGCCATGGTCCGCGCGCAGCATGTCAATCGCAGCGCGCACCTCGTCGGCGCTTACGGGCGCCTCGGGATCCAAGTGCAGGTCGATGCGATACGACAGACGCGTGAGCTGCGCCGTCAACGCCGGCGTGCGCACGTCGATGTACGCCGCCTCGATGGGCGCCAGATCGGCCGGAGACGCCGCAGCCAGGCGCCCAAACGCCTCGTCGAGCGCCACGAACTCGGTCATAAACAGGTCATACCACTCGCAGGTCGACGACGTACCCACCGGTAGCGCCGAAGAGAAGCCCACGCGCATGTGCGGAGAGAAGCCCTGCGTGACGGCATAGGGAAGTCCCGCGCGGCGCACGATGCGCTCAATGGTATGGATTACTTCGAGATGGCCCAGGTACTTAAGGCGATCGCGCTTGCCATAGCGAACACGAAGCCTAAAGAGCGTGGGGGTGTCGGTCAGGCGCTCACTCATGCGCGATCACCCATCAATACATTCTTGGCGTGAAGCGTGGGGCAGATTCCGCAGCCGGTGCACGACGTGCGGGTGCAGTCGGGAGTCGTGACGCCCTCGAGTGAGCGACGGTACTCGCGCTCGAGGAAGCCGCGCGTGCAGCCGGGGCTCACATGCTCCCACGGCAGGCGCCAGTCCAACTCGTAGGGCAGGTGCACGAGCTCATTGAGGTCGATGCCGTTTTTGGCAGCAGCCTCCTTCCAGTTATCGAGCGAGAAATGCTCTACCCAGGCGTCAAAGCGAGAGCCCGCGCGCCAAGCATCGATGATGACGGGCGTCATGTCACGACCGGCGCGGGACAGCGCGGCCTCGATGAGCGAAGTCTCGGCATCGTGGTAATGCACGCGGACGGCACGGTTGCGAACGCTCGTGATAAGCAACTTCTGGCGACGCTTGACGTCGTCGTAGTCGAGCTGCGGGCACCACTGGAACGGCGTGGCAGCCTTGGGGATAAAGACCGAAACCGAGATGGACACCGAGATCGAGCCGCGACGAGCCTTGGGCACCACGGAACGACCAAGCTCCAGCACGTGATCGGCCAGATTGGCGATGGCCACGATGTCCTCGTCGCGCTCGCCGGGAAGGCCCATCATAAAGTAGAGCTTCATGCGGTTCCAGCCGGCCTCGAAGGCCGCCTTGGCCGCACGGTCCAGGTCCTCCTCGGTCACGTTCTTGTTAATGATGTCGCGCATGCGCTGGCTGCCGGCCTCGGGCGCGAACGTCAGGCCGCCCTTCTTTTCGCCGGCGACCGACTCGGCCATATCCACGCCAAACGAATCCAAGCGCTGCGACGGAATAGACACGCGAATACCCGTATCCTCCAGGCGACGGTTGAGCCTGCCGAGCACGTCACGAATGCAGGAGTGGTCGGTCGTGGAGAGCGAGGTCAGCGACACCTCGTCATAGCCGGTCTTTTCCAGACCCTGAATCACCGACGAGACGATCTGGTCGGCCGAACGCTCGCGCACCGGGCGATACGTCATGCCGGCCTGGCAAAAACGACAGCCGCGAGCGCAGCCGCGCAGAATCTCGATAGACAGGCGGTCGTGAACCAGCTGCGCATAGGGCACGCACGACTGCGACAGCGGATTCGTGGCGCCGAAATCCTCGACGACGCGCTTGTAGACCACGGCCGGAGCATCCTTGCCCTCGCGCGGCACGGTGTAGCCATGCGGCGAGCAGGGCTCGTCGTGACGAATCTCATAGAGCGACGGCACGTAGTTGCCGGCAATGGATGCAAGCTGCTCAACAATCTGCGCGCGCGGGACTCCTTCGTCGCGCAGGCGCCGATGCAGCTGGCAGGTCTCGAGCAGCGATTCCTCGCCCTCGCCGATGAGGATGGCATCGAAGAAGGCCGCGTACGGCTCGGGGTTGTACACCGAGGGGCCGCCGGCGATGATGATGGGGTCGTCTTCACCTCGGTCGGCCGCTAACAGCGGAATGCCAGCGAGATCGAGTGCCTCGAGGAAGTTCGTCACCGCCATCTCGTGCGGCACATGCAGACCGACGATATCAAACGAAGCAACGGGGGCAGCACCTTCGAGCGACAGCAGCGGAATGCCCGCCTCGCGCATGGCGTCACCCATATCGGGCCACGGCACATAGCCACGCTCGCAGGAGATGCCCTCGGCCTGGTTAAGGATGTTGTAGAGGATGGCGATGCCCTGGTTGGGCAAACCAACCTCGTACACATCCGGGTAGATCAGGCAGCAACGGTAGTCGGCATCGGCCTTGGAAAGCGTGCCCCACTCGTGATCGATATAGCGGCTCGGCTTTTCGACCTTGGCGAGCAGCGGCTCAATTAAATGAAAGCAGTCTTGATACGGAACGCGCAACAGAAAACCCCTAAGCAGCGAGATCGGATGCGTCTTGGTAGGACGCCATAGGACGGGTAGCGCCCGCGACCGTGGTCACCAGATCGCGAACGCGGGAGAACGTGGCAGTGACCACCTCGTTGGCACGGCTGTAGTCGACATCGCGCTCGTAGAGCGAAACAAGCGCACGGCCCATGCCATAGGTGCCCGCGGCAGCAGTGAGCGCCTTAACGGCAAACCCAATATGCGGCGTCTGCTTGACGAGCGCGCGGGTGACCGCGCGGATCACAAGACCGCCGGCAAGCACGCCCGCGACCTCGTAGCCGCGCTCAGGCTTAATGCCGCGTCCAAAGACGGCAGCGAGCTCAAAGAGCATGCCCACCTGCGCCAGCGCCATAACGGGATAATCGGCGCCCGGCAAAAACACCAGCGCACCGGTCGCCATATTGGTGAGCGCGCACGAGGTGATGATACGATTAGCTGCCGCGATGCGCATAAAGGCAAAGTTCGCCGCAAAAGCCGTTTCCTTGTCGGTGCGATCGAGAATCCAGCGGGCAAGCGTCTCGAGCAGATACGTCTTATCGGTTGCCGCCACCACGCCGAGCATGGGCGTGGACTCCTCGATAAACGGCACCTCCACAGCAGACTCGGCAAGCACGCACACGGGCGCGCCGGCGATCACGAGCTCCTGCACGGCACTCTCCAGGCGGTCGGAACCACACGAGAGCACCAGTACCACATCGGTATCGGTCTTTGGAGCAATTCGCTCCTCCCCCAGACGCTCGACGCGCACAATGCCCGAGGTCGTCTGCGGCACAAAGGCGTCACGCACCGTCTCAGCAAGAAAGCGCGAGGCGGACGAATCCAGATAGACCGAGACGCGCACCGGCGTATCGGAATCCTTCTTAACGGACGCGCCCATCTTAAAAGCGCGGGTCAGCTTATCTACGGGAATTTTCATAGCAAACCCCTCCAGCGGTTACGCGGCGCCCGAACGATGCCGCCATATGGATTGTACGATACCCACCGTCAGCAGCTGAATCATCATCGAAGACGAACCGAAGCTAATAAACGGTAGCGGAATACCGGTAATCGGCATCATGCCGATGCACATGCCGATGTTTTCGAAGGTCTGGAACGCCCACATGCCAACGATGCCCACACACGATAGGCGCAAGAACAGCGACTCACACTTAAAGGCGACGCGAATCGTCGAAAAGATCAGCAGCACGTAGAGGCATAGGAGCAAAAAGGAACCGCAAAAGCCAAAGGTCTCGGACAGGAAGGCGAAGACGAAGTCGGTGTGGAACTCAGGCAGAAAGCCGCCGGCCGACTGCGTCGCATGGCCCAAACCCTTACCAAAGAAGCCGCCCGAGCCAACGGCGATAAGCGACTGCTGCAGGTTGTAGGCATCGTCCGAATCGGCATTATCGGGGTCGATAAAGACCGTCAGGCGGTTCATCTGATACTGCTTGATGAGCACATCGTGGCCGAGCAACGAATCAAAGACCGAATCGAGCGCCAGGACGAGGGCCACCAGGCCCACGAGCAGGGCCAGGGTCGACAGCACCCATTCGCGGCGTGCACCGCTCATGCAGATGACGATGGCGCCCGAGACCAGCACGACCAGGCCCGAGCCCAGGTCGCCCATGGCGACGACGGCCAAAAACGGAATGGACAGCATGCCGCAGAGCTTGACGTAGTCGCGAACGGTATCGATGCGGCCGTTATACTGCGAGCCAAGCGTGGCGATAAAGAAGATGGTGATGAGCTTGGCAAGCTCAACCGGCTGGAATGTCAAGCCGATACCGGGAATCTTGATCCAGCCCGTCATGCCCAGACCGCCCGTATAGGACAGGCCCGGAATCTTGGGCGAGAAGATCACAATAAGGTCAATGACGAGCAGCGCCGTCGAGAAGTTAGAGATGCCGCGCAGATCGGTACGCCAGACGAGCACCGCAAGCACCGCGCCAATGCCAATGCCCAGCAGGTGGCGCGAGAATGAGGCGTCGGCCTTAAACTGTGACGCCGACCAAATAATGATGGCGCCATAGGCAACGAGCGCGACGGTAGCCAGCAGCACACCGATATGCACCTTTTGGCGAAACGTACCGCGCGAGGCCGAAAGTTGCTTGTTGACGCGGTCCAGGCTGCTGCGAGAGCCGGTCTTGGTTGAACGGAACAGATCCGCCGGAGAAAAATCCATCGCAACCTCCTATCGAACCGAAGAATCGCCCGAGGCCGAAGAGGTATCGGGCTCGTCATAAATCGCGCCGAGCACGTCGCGCACGACATGCATCGCGGTATCTGAGCCACCGCCGCCCTGCTCCAGGACAGTAGCGATGACATACTTGGGATCATCGGCCGGCGCATAGGCGCAGAACCACGCGTATTCGTCCTCGCCGCTTTTCTCGCCCGTGCCCGACTTGCCGTATACCTGCGGCGTCAGGGTGCCAAAGTGAGCCGCCAGGGACGTCGATGCCGTGTAAATCACGTCGTGCATGCCGTTGCGAACAAGAGCCAAATCCGAATCGCTGTTGATCTTGGCCTCCAAGCGCTTCTTCTTGCCTTTGCCGTTGTACTTATAGGCATCGCCGTCGCCATCGCGCGACACGGCAGACAAAAACACGTGAGGCACGTACTGCTTACCGCCGTTGGCAAGGCCCATGTAGGCGCATGCCATCTGCAGAGGCGTCACCAAAATGTCGCCCTGGCCGATGGCAATGTTGGTCATATCGCCGGCATTCCACTTGCGGTCCTCGGCAGAGGCGTCGGTAAAGTACGACTCTTTCCACTCGGCATCGGGAATACGGCCCGCGCCCTCACTCGGCAAATCGATACCGCAGGTCTTGCCTAGGCCCCAGCGACGAAAGACCTCCTGCAGGCCCTCGGAATGTTGCTCGTCATAAAAGAACGCCTTGCCCATATCGTAGAAGACGGGGTCGCACGAGTTGGCAATACCCGACTGCAGCGTCATGGTGCCGTGTCCAGACGTCAGCCAGCAGCGCTTGCCCCAAGCCTTGCCCAAGCCCGTCCAATAGCCCGTGCAGTTGGTTGTCTGCGTTGAAGTGTAGGTTCCAAACTCAAGACCGGCCAGTGCCGAGAGCGGCTTGATGGTCGAGGCCGACATGTACTGTCCGCTAATGGCGCGGTTGAGCAGCGGGTGCGAACCCTTGTCATCATTGAGCTCGGTCCACACGTCATTTGAGACGCCGCCGATAAAGACGGACGGATCGAACTTGGGCTCGCTCGCCATGCCCAGGATCTCGCCGTTGTTGGGATCGAGACACACCACAGCGCCGTTGCCGGCATTGCTGTAGCCAGTGGTCTTGGCAAGCTCGATGGCGCTCGCCAGCGCCGTCTCACAGGCCTGTTGGATCTTGAGGTCGAGCGTGAGCTTAATGTCGGAGCCGGCCTTGGCGGGCACGGCGCCGGCCTGACCGGTCACATTGCCCGAGGCATCGACCTTGACGGTCTGCTCGCCACGAATACCCTGCAGCAGGTTTTCGTAGTAGCTCTCAACACCCGCCTGGCCCACGATATCGCCCGACTGGTACGTAATCCGGCCAGCAGAAGCATCATCGTCGCCAGAGGTTTTCTTATTCTGGGCCTCAAGCTGCTCGGAGGTAATGGTGCCGGTATAGCCCAAAATGTGACAGGCCGTCTCGCCGTACGGGTACTGGCGCTCGGTACGCTCGGCAATCTTGACGCCCGGGAACTCGCCGGCGTGCTCCTTGATATAGGCAACCGTGGAGCGACGGACGTCCGTCGCGATGGTATGCAGGCTCTGGGCGCCCTCGGAATTGTCCTGAATATTGCGCAGAACCGCCACGTAGGGCATACCGAGCACGTTGGCAAGATGGCGAACCAGAACCTCATCCTCGGCAAGGTCGCGGTAGGCCACGACAGCAAGTGAGGGACGGTTCTGGACAAGTGCCACGCCATTACGGTCGAGGATGCGGCCGCGCACAGCGGGTGTGGTAACGGTGCGCGTCTGATTACTATTAGCCTGCTTTTCATAATAGTCCGACGAGACCATCTGCATGCCCCACAGCTTGACGGCAAGCGCCGCGAACATCGCGCCCACACCCGTGGTGAGGATGGAGAAGCGGCCCTTAAAGGCGGTCGCCGCGGTATTGCCCTCGCCCTCGGTGGCGCGCGGGGCCGTTCCATGCTGCGTATCGTAGGTAAAACGGGAATCGCCGCGACGCATGATGACCAGCGCGACCACGATGGCCACAACCAGCACGATACCGGCGATAATAACCGTCATCTGGGAAGACATCTACGGGCCTCCCCTATTTGAGCTTACGGGTCTTGGGCTTAAAGCGCATGCCCGTCTGGCGTCCGCCACGTGCGGAGAATCCATAACCGGACTGCGGCACGACGCCGGACATCAAAAACGGAATGGCAACCAGACCCGTCAGGATCGAAGACGGCAGCGCATGGCCGAAGATCGCCACGACAAAGCTCGTCTCCATACCCATAAACAGCAAGATGATGCTGTAGATCACATTAATGACGAGCGCAAAGGCGCCCACAGTGATGCCGCGCGCACTCGGGGTACCGCTCGTTTGACCGGCAGCGCTGTGCACCAGGGCAAAAGAACCCACGGTCAGCAGGAGCGACATAACTCCCACCGGCACGGCAGCGGACAGGTCATAAAACAAGCCGCTGCAAAAACCGCACACGACGGCACGGGTCGGGTCGCCCGAGAACACGCTTAGGCACACCAGGATAATCATGAAGTTGACGCGACCGCCCGCAATGGAGATCTGCGGTGCCAGGCCTGCCTGCAGCAGCACGCACACGATGGCGGCGATTACAAACGTGCGGGAGCTCATCCCCTGCTCGTGTAGATCCATGGACATGCCCCCTATTCGCTCGAGCCGGAATCGGTCGTCTCGGACGTGTCGGAACCGTCATCCGAGCTCTCGTCCTTCGTCTTGGTCGCAGCATCGCGCGACGTTCCCTGCGGCGTGCTATTAGCGGTGCTCACGTCCTCATCCGAGGCCGACTGTTCGTCGGTCAGCGAGGTGATGACCAGCACTTCCTCGTTGTTCTCGGCCGTCGTCTGGGCGCGTACCACAATGGTGTAGTACACGTCGTTTGCCGATTTCTCAACCGACGAGACGGTGCCGAGCGGAAGGCCCTTGGGGAACACACCGCCAATGCCCGAGGTCACGATGATGTCGCCAACCTTAACGTCGGAGTCGACGCTCACGTACTCAAGACGCAGCGTGCCGTCAGCCTGACCCTGCAGCATGCCCTGGGCGCGCGTGTCCTGCACCATAGCGGACACGCCCGAGTTCTCATCGCCGATCAGACGCACGGTGGACGTCTTGGCCGAGACTTCGATGATCTGTCCGATAACACCAGCCGAACTCGTCACAGGCATGTTGATGGTAAGCCCGTCGGCAGAACCTTTATCGATGGTAACGGTCGAGGTCCAGGCATCGCCCGAAGCGCCGACGATACGAGCTGCAGTGGACTTGAGGTTGTAGGTCGACTGCAGACCGACCAGACCCTCCAGTCGCTCGGCGGTCTTTTGAGCCTCGGAGAGCTCGGCAACCTTGGAGGTCAGCTCCTCATTTTGCTTCTTAAGCTCGTCAAGCGTGTCCTGTGACGCCGTAAGGTTAGAGAACACGTTACCGATCGCATTGAAGGGAGCCGCCACAGTCGAGCCCAGAAAACGCACCGGCGAGGTAATCGTCGTCACGCCCGAACGAACGGCATGAATCGGCCCCGTCTCGCCCTCACGAATATAAAACGTGAGCAGCAACACCGAAATCAGGCTGAAAACAATCAACGGGCGCATACCCGTTGATTGTCGCTTGGTATTCAGATTTGTGGAGAAACCCGAAGATCGTGCCAAATGGAATCCACCTTTTGGAAATTAAGCATTGGTCTGGACGAAGCCGCCATCAAACGCATTGGCCTCGAGCACGCGGGCACAGCCGTTAACAACGTTATCGAGCGCCGTGGGGCTGACGTTGACCGAAACGCCGGTCTCATCGCGCAGGCGCACATCGAGACCGCGCAGCAGCGCGCCGCCACCGGTCAGCAAAATGCCATAGTACATAAGGTCCGAGGCAAGATCGGGAGGCGTAGCGTCGAGTGCGTCCTTGACGGCCTTGGCCATCTCGTCGAGCGGCTTGTTGAGTGCGCGACGAATCTCCTCGCTCTCGATGCGCACGGTCTTGGGCAGACCGGTGATCACGTCGCGGCCGTTGACCTCGACGTCGAGCTCATCCTTGAGCGGCACGGCGGAGCCGACCTTGATCTTGATGTCCTCTGCCGTACGCTCGCCGATGGCCAGGTTGTAGGCATCGCGAACGTGCGTGAGGATGGCCTGATCGAACTCGTCGCCGGCAATACGGATAGACTGCGAGACGACGATGCCGCCCATAGCGATAACGGCAACCTCGGTGGTACCGCCACCGATGTCGATGACCATGGAGCCGGTGGGTTCCTCGACGGGCAGGTCGGCGCCGATGGCAGCCGCCATGGGCTCTTCGATCAGATAGGCCTGGCGGGCACCGGCCTGGATCGTGGCCTCAAAGACAGCGCGCTTCTCAACCGACGTGACACCGGAGGGAACGCAGACGACAACACGCGGACGCGGAGTCCACGGATAGCGCTTCTCGGACGCCTTGTCGATAAAGTAGCGAAGCATGGCCTCGGTAACATCGAAGTCGGCGATGACGCCGTCCTTCAGGGGACGAACGGCCACGATGTTGCCGGGCGTACGGCCGAGCATGCGCTTTGCCTCGATACCGACCGCCAAGATGCGCTCGTCGTTCTTGTCGATGGCGACAACAGAGGGCTCGCGAATGACGATGCCCTTGCCGCGCACGGAGACAAGCGTATTGGCGGTGCCGAGGTCGATGGCAAGATCGCCCGCATAGCTACCGAAGAACATATCCATCAAAGAAAACAACGCAACTCCTGATGTGTTGGATGATTGCTGGAAAACTACTAGCTCATCATACTAGCGCAAGCCCGGCGCCTCACTTGCGGTGAAGCGCCGGGCAAAGCTAAATCCCATAAGGTCACTACTGGTTGTCAGCAGCCGAGAAATCCATATCGAGCGAAGAAACGGCCCAGCCGATATGGTTGTCGGAGCGCACGAATTTGACGGTGTACTCCTGCTCGCCGCCCTTGGACAGCGATGCCTTCACCTTGGCGGTCGTCTCGGTCATGGACTGATCCATGCCCTCGACGGACACGGTGGCACCCTGCGGAATCGAGGAGATGATCATCGACTTAGCGTCCTCGGACAGGCTCGAGGCCAGGCAAGACTCGGCCTTTGCGGCGTCACCGTCGCCGGCAGCCTGGAACAGATCGGTAACGACAGACTCCTGAGACGGGAAGCCAAAGCCGCGCGTGTAGGCAAAGCCCAGACCGCCCGCGGCGATCAAAATGAGCAGAAGCAGCACGATGAAGACTTTAAGACCCGTGTGGCGATGGCGACGACGGACCTTGGCCTGCTTACGATCCTGACGGTCCTGCTGGACCATCTCGGACTCGGACAGCGTAAAGAAGCCGGTGTCCGAGGGATCGGGCATAAACTGACCGGTCGCGCCCGTAGGATCGAGCGGATCGACGGCAGGAGCGTCCATCGCGGGCGCCGGAGCCGTGGCCATAGCCGTCTGGGCAGACAGCGCGGCAAGCGAATCGTGCACGCGGGCAAGCTCATCGGCCTGCTCGGAGGTGAGCTGGTAGATGCCATCGGCAGTAGCGGCGTTAAAGGCGTCGAGTGCGTCGGAGGGACGGCCGGCGGCAGAAAGCGCCTGACCCATGCCGGCGTTGAGCGCACGCGTGTCGTCGCGGGGGCCGGCAAAGTCGATAGCCGTGCGGTAGGTCTCCACGGCATCCGCCGGACGGCCGAGCTTAATGAAGCAACGACCGAGCTCGCCGAGTGCGGCGGCAGGAGCCGGATTGGCGCCGTCGATGGCAGCCTGACGGAAGGCGGTTCCCGCGTTGGCATAGTCGCCCGACTGGAACAGCGCATTGCCCAGGCCCAGATAGGCCTTGAACGGCGTGGCATAGGAAGCATCCTGCGTAGCGGCAGAGAAAGCCTGAGCGGCCGTCGTGTAGTCGCCCACGGCGGCGAGCGCCTTGCCGCGGTTGGTGAGCAGCGCGCCGCGCTTGCCGTAGGTACCGTCGTTGAGGGCGGCGGCATAGGCCTCGGCGGCCTCGGCATACATGCCAAGGTGCATCAAGGCGTTGCCACGAAGGTGATCGGCCTCGCCCATAATCTCATCGGGAGTCTTTGCCGCCCCAAGCATCTGGGCTGCAGCAGAAAAATCACCCGCGCGGTAAGCGGCGCGGCCCTGTTGGATCAGCTGGCTATTCAAGGAAGTCCCCTTTACTCGTGAACGATCTCGACATGGACGATCTCGTCGCCGGCACGCAGCTGCGAAATCACATCGAGACCCTCGACCGTGGTACCAAAGACGGTGTAACCGGAATCGAGGTTATGCTGGGCACCCAGGCAGAAGTAGAACTGCGAACCCGCGGAATCGGGGTCCATGGAGCGTGCCATGGCAAGGGCGCCATCGACATGGCTGTTGCGCGGATTGGTGGCAAACTCGCCCTTGATGCAGTAGCCGGGGCCACCGGTACCGGGCATACCGTCGGGGCCCTCAAGACCGGCAGCGACGTCGGCGCCGGACATGTCGCGGGTATTGGGGTCGCCGCCCTGGATAACAAAACCGGGCACATAGCGATGGAACTTAAGGCCATCATAGAAGCCCATCGTGGAAAGCTCGCAGAAGTTCGCGACATGAATGGGAGCGCCCTCGCCGTCAAACTTGACCTTGATGGTACCCTTCGACGTCTCGATTACGGCGCACTCGTCGCCGACAAGCTGATACTCGGGCGTGTAGAGCTCTTTCTTAAAACCAAACATGTGGTTCCTTCCTCGTGCGTTTAAAGCATATTTGTACGAATTGTAGCAATAAGCACGGGTTTACATCAATTGCGCACGTAGGTTATGCCGACTATGGCGAACTAATTTTAGGAACGCTGCTGCGGCTTCCAGGAACCCACATTGGCATCGTACTGGTTCAGCGCGCTGTTGCCGCCCTGCGCGATGGGCGCCAGGATCTCGCTTTGGTGGGAACTCATCGACTCGCCATCGGGAATGGCCAGCGAGATATCCCAGCTCTGGCAGATCACGTCGACGCGCTCATACATCCACTCGGCAAGCTGCTTTAAGTGGGCGATGTCATCCGCATAGACCGTATCGTCCTGTACTTTCAGGTTGTTGAGCTCATCTTGCGTCTTTTTGATCTGGTCGCGTAGGGCGTAGGCACTCTGCGACAGCTCCTGACGGGTGGACAGCGGCGTTCGGAGATAACCGTTGTTAAAGGAATCGATGACCTCGCCGATCTGGTCCTCGTCAGCGTAGGACACGATGGTCTGATACAGACCATCGAGCCTGGTATAGAGCTGATCATCGGTGAGCACGGTTTCTTCCTGAACCACCTCGGCAGAATCGCCCTGCTTGGTATCGTCCTCAGTCGCCTCGCCCTTTTGACGCGTGGGGAAGGTGGTTTGTGCAGCTTGGCCAAACTGGTCGTAGAAGCCAGGCATAACACCCATGGGATCGGTCGTCACGAACCAATAGGCACCACCGCACACGACGGCAAGGACCGCGATGATAATGAGCGGCTTGGGAATATGACGCTTATGCTTGTGATAGGCGTCCTCGTCGGGGTGCACCTTGCGCTTGGGTTTTTGAGCATCGTCATGCAGGGAAACGGGCGTGGGAATATCGACCTTGGGGATACCGAAATCCTTATCGAAAGCTGGCAGCACGCAGGTCTCATTGGGGTCGGCGGCGTCCGAAAGCACCGCAGCGGCAGAGGCCGGCGCATGCGGCACCTCGGTATCGATCTGCTCTTGCGTTAGGCGCGGAAAGCCCGCCGTGCGGCCCGCTGCCAGGTCGGATGCTGCCGCATCCTCGGAGAGGATACCCGGAGCGGGGCGTCCGCATTTGGGGCACGTACGATCATGCGGAGAAAGACGGGCACCGCAGCCCTCACAGAACACGAATTCGGTGTGCTCGGGACCATCGCCCGGACCCACATAGGCGTTGCAGTAGGGGCAGAACGAGGCGCCGTCCTCGATAGTCTTAAGGCAATGCGGGCAGATCACGGCATCCTCTTTTCGAAGCAATTCAAATAATCGAGGTTAGAGCATAACATCGCCACGGCCCTACAGGAGCAAGGCACCAATTCAACATCGCCAGGGCGCGTAGTTACTTCTTCTTTTTGCTCGGCATCGAGACTTTGATGCCTTGGGCGGACTTGGTTACGCGAGAGCGCTTGGCTCCGCTACCCTTCTTTTTCTTGGGCTGGGCCTGGGCCACGCCCTCGAGTGCGCGGGCCTCGGCCTCGCGAGCGGTGCGATCTTCGCGGCGCTGCGCCATGTCGGCGGCGACGCGCTTGGCAAAACGCTCGGCCGTCGAACCCGTCGAGCTCACCTTGCCGCCACCGCGACCCAGGTGGACGCGCACACCGCGGCCAAAACCAGTTGCGGCATGACGACGACGCGGCTTGAGCGAATCCATCATCGTGGCGAGCTTAAAGAACACCGAGCAGGTAAAGACCACGATGACAGCCAAGATTACCATCTGGCCCATCGACAGGTTGGCAATAGACAGCAGCTCCGGGAATCCGATAACGCCCACCAGGATGCCGGCGACAACAAACACGAAGAGCACCACACGTAAGGGCGTGAGAGGCTGCGAGATGCGCCAGATCAGGCTGACGCTCACCGCGCACGACGAAAGCAGGCACATCGTAGACAGCGTGAGCTGGCTAAAGCCAAACACGCGCGCCACAAAGATATCGAGCGCCGCGGCCAAAATGACCGCAATCGACGCCGGCAGTGCCCGCTTGAGCACGTTCGTCAGGAACGACCCCTTCACGCGAGCATTGTTGGGCTCCAGGCCCAACACAAAGCCCGGCGCGCCGATGCAGAAGAAGTTGATGAGCGTCATCTGAATCGGCTCGAAAGGGTACGGCGGCAGCGCGATGCACAGCGCCGCCAGGCCCATCGAGAACAGCGTCTTAGTCAGGAACAGCGAAGCCGAACGCTGCAGGTTGTTGATGGAGCGACGGCCCTCGGCCACCACGGCGGGCATCGAGGCAAAGTCGTTGTCGACGAGCACGATCTCGGCCACGTTACGCGCGGCATCGGAGCCGGCCGCCATGGCCACGGAGCAGTCGGCCTCCTTGAGCGCCAGCACGTCGTTGACGCCGTCGCCTGTCATGGCCACGGTGTGCTCGCGGCGCTTGAGCGCCTGCACGAGCTCGCGCTTCTGCTGCGGGGTCACACGACCAAAGACATGGTAGCGGTCCACTGCGGCATCGAGCTTGGCCGGCGTATCGAGCGTCGTGGCGTCCACATAAGCGTCCGCCCCCGGCACGCCCACCACGCGCGCGATCGACGACACCGTACGCGGGTCGTCGCCACTGATCACGTTGAGCGTCACGCCCTGCTCGTTAAAGTAGCCGATGGTCTCGGCCGCCGAGGTACGAATCTCGTCGCGGATGGTCACAAAGCCCACGGGCTCGGCCTCGCCCACCATATCGCCATCGGGCGTAAAGCCGTCCACGCGCGCCACCACGAGCACGCGGCAGGTATCGGCAAGCTCGGCGACACGGTTCTCGACCTGGGCAAACGCACGATCAGAGAGCACAAACTGCGCCGCACCCATCACATAGGAGCCCTGTGCAAACGACGCGCCGCTCCACTTTTTGGAAGACGAGAACGGAATGACCGACAGCGGCTCGGACACCTCGACCGGACGGTCGGCGTAATAGTTGAGCAGCGCCTGACAGGTCTCGTTGGCATCGGCCGAGGTCGCACGTGCGACGTTAGCCAGAGCAAAATCGAGCACCGTGGTATCGACGGGAACGGCGGCGTCGCCCTCCCCCGCACCCATACCCTCGACCGGCAGCGGATACGTACCCTCGACCTCCATGCGACCCGACGTGATGGTGCCCGTCTTGTCCAGGCACAGCACGTCGACGCGAGCGAGCGTCTCGATGCAGTAAAGCTGCTGCGCCAGCACCTTGCGGCGGGCCAGGCGCACCGTGGCGATGGCGAGCACCGACGAGGTCAGAAGCACCAGGCCTTGCGGGATCATGCCCAGCAGGGCGCCCACCGTGGACAGCAGCGCCGACGAAGGCACATGACCAGCCAACAGCTCGGAGAAGCACCACGAAAGCGCGCTATCGCCCGGGGTTCCCGCGGCATCCCACAGCTCGCTCACACTCGAGGCAAACAACGCCAAACCGAGCGGGATCATGATGATGCTCGCAAAGCGCACGATGGCGTTAAGCGCGTTCATGATCTCGGAATTGACCTTTTTGACGTACTTGGCCTCGTTATTAATTTTGGCCACGTAGTTGTCGGCGCCGACATGGATCACGCGGGCGCGCAGCAGGCCCGAGTCGATAAAGCTGCCGCTCATGAGCTCGGAACCGGGCTGTTTCTTAATAAGGTCGCTCTCGCCCGTCAGCAGACTCTCGTTCACGAGCGCCTCGCCCGAAACCACCACGGCGTCAGCGGGAATCTGGTCGCCGCGCCCCAGGCGGATGATGTCGTCGAGCACGATCTGGTCCAGGTCGAGCTCCACCTCGGAGCCGTCACGCACCGCGATGGCCTTCTTGGAGGTCAGCAGCGTGAGCTTATCGACCATCTTCTTGGAACGCATGGACTGAATGACGCCAATAGCGGTATTGAGGAACACCACGAACAGGAACGTCAAATTCTTAAACGAACCGGTCAAAATGACCAGGAACGCCAAGATCACGTTGATCAAATTGAACAGCGTGCAGAGGTTCTCGATGATGAGCTCTTTGACCGACTTGGTCTTGAGCTCCATGTTGCGGTTGATCTTACCGGCGGCGATGCGCTCCTCGACCTCGGCGGTCGAGAGTCCGCGCTCGATATCCGTTGCTGCCATACCACGTCCCATCACGTCGCGTCGGTATAAGAAAAACCGCCCGGACCATGCGAGGTTCGGACGGTCTCACGTTCGATGGTGCCCCATGTTGGATTCGAACCAACGGCCTTCTGCTCCGGAGGCAGACGCTCTAATCCCCTGAGCTAATAGGGCCAACGTTTGGCATTATACCCAAGTACACCACGGGCTATCAAAATAAAAGAAAAAGCTTTGCAATTCCGAGGAAGACGCGGCTCAACGGCCCACTTTAGAAGGCAAAAGCGAGTCAGATAGTATAAACTCTCATGCACCATATGTACACGGCTCGCGATGCGGGCCGTTTTTGCAAGGGTTATCCATCGAGGTGAGAGGCACACCATGATTGCAATTTTAAAAGAGAGCGCCAGCGACGAGGCCGTCAGCCATATCGTCAGCTGGATTGAGAAAAAGGGCCTGAAAACCGATGTCTCGCGCGGCGAGAATGAGACGATCATCGGCCTGGTGGGCGATACGACCAAGATCGACCCATTCCTGCTCGAGTCCATGGATGTCGTCGAGCGCGTGCAGCGCGTCTCCGAGCCGTTCAAGCGCGCCAACCGCAAGTTCCACCCCGAGGACTCCGTCATCGACTGCGGCCACGGCGTCAAGATCGGCGGCGATCAGTTCCAGGTCATCGCCGGCCCGTGCTCCGTCGAGGGCGAGAACCTCATCCGCATCGCCCGCCGCGTGAAGGCCGCCGGTGCCACGATGCTGCGCGGCGGTGCCTACAAGCCCCGCACTTCCCCGTACGCCTACCAGGGCATGGGCCCCGCCGGTCTGGACCTGCTGTGCGAGGCGTCTGCCGAGCTCGACATGCCGATCGTCACCGAGATCATGGACCCGCGCGACGTGCAGGTCTTCCTGGACAAGAAGATCGACGTCATGCAGATCGGCGCCCGCAACGCCCAGAACTTCCCTCTGCTCAAAGAGGTCGGCAAGACCAAGACTCCGATCTTGCTTAAGCGCGGCATGTCCGGCACGATCGATGAGCTGCTCATGGCCGCCGAGTACATCATGAGCGAGGGCAACGACAACGTCATCCTGTGCGAGCGCGGCATCCGCACCTTCGAGACCCGCACCCGCAACACCTTCGACCTCAATGCCGTGCCGGTGCTGCACCACCTGTCGCACCTGCCCGTCGTCGCCGACCCCAGCCACGCCACCGGCTACACCCGCTACGTTGAGCCCATGGCGCTCGCCGCGACCGCCTGCGGTGCCAACGGCCTAGAGATCGAGGTCCACGACGAGCCCAGCCGCGCATGGTCCGACGGCGCTCAGGCCCTCACCCCCGATCAGTTCGACGACACCATGCGCCGCATCCGAGCCATTCGCGAGGTTGTCTGCCATGAGACCATGGAGTAGCCCATGGGTACAGTGAGAAACGCGCGCGTTAACCAGGGCGGCCCCAAGTGCGCCGGCATCGTCGGCCTGGGCCTCATCGGCGGCAGCTTTGCCCGCGGCTATGCGCAGGCGGGCGTCCGCGTGCTGGCCTGGGACCCCGATGACGATGTCATGACGGCCGCCAGCATGGGCACTGTCGCCGGAGAGCTTAACGACAAGACGCTCGGCGAATGCGACATCATCGTCCTTGCCTGCTATCCCGAGGCATGCATCGAGTGGCTCGAGGCGCACGCCCAGGCGCTCGCCGACGCCACCGACACCGAGGCCATCATGGGCCCCGTGGTGATCGACACGGTGGGCGTCAAGGGCATCGTGTGCGAGCGCGCCTTTGAGCTAGCCCGCGAGCACGGCTTTTACTTTGTGGGCGCGCACCCCATGGCGGGCACGCAGTACTCGGGCTATGCGCACTCCCGCGCCGACCTGTTCCAGGGCGCCCCGCTCGTGCTCGTACCGCCCGCGGTGGACGATGCGCTCAAACTGGAGCTTTTGGGCCAGGTGCGCGAGATGGTACGCCCCTTGGGCTTTGGCAAGTTCAGCGTGACCAGCGCCGCCGAGCACGACCGCGTCATCGCCTTTACGAGCCAGCTCGCGCACGTCGTCTCCAACGCCTATGTTAAGAGCCCGACCGCTCAGGTCCACCACGGCTTTTCGGCCGGTAGCTACCGCGATCTCACCCGCGTGGCGCACCTCAACCCGCAAATGTGGTCCGAGCTCATGATCGACGACGCCGACGCGCTCGCCTTCGAGATCGACCATCTGATCGAATCGCTTGGCGCCTACAGCCGCGCGCTCAAGGACCGCGACCAGCGCTATCTGGAGAATCTCCTTGCCGAGGGCGACCGCATTAAGCGCGCACTCGACGACGAGGCCTCCCACTAGACCACCCATCACGCCAGGTCGAAAGGACCGAAGCTTATGGCGATTACCATCGATATCGACACTGCACGCCCCTACCAGGTGCATGTTGGCACGTTTTTGCTGGAGCAGGCGGGGCCGCTCGTGCGCGCCACCGCCGGCGGCACCAAGGCCGTCATCGTGACGGACACCAACGTGGGCCCGCTCTACCAGATGCCCGTTAAGCAGAGCCTGGAGGCGTCAGGCTACGAGGTGAGCATCTGCACCTTCGAGGCCGGCGAGGCCCATAAGCGCGCTGAGACCTACGTTGCCATTTTGGAGTTTGTGGCCGAGCGCGAGCTTTCGCGCTCCGACGTGATCGTGGCACTCGGCGGCGGTGTCGTGGGCGACATGGCGGGCTTTGTGGCCGCCACCTACATGCGCGGCTGCAAGTTTGTGCAGATCCCGACGAGCCTGCTCGCCATGGTGGATTCGTCGGTGGGCGGCAAGACCGCCATAGACCTGGCTGCCGGCAAGAACCTGGCCGGCGCCTTTTGGCAGCCGAGCGTGGTTATCGCCGACGTGGGGTGCCTGGCCACCCTCACGCCCGAGCAGTTCGCCGATGGCTGCGGCGAGGTCGTCAAGCACGCCGTGATCGCCGACCCGGAGCTTTTCGCCGAACTGGAGAAGACCCCGCTCACGCTGGAGCTGCTCAACCGCGATGTGGCCCGCGTAGCGCTCATCATCGCCCGCAATATCGACATCAAGCGCGCCGTGGTCGTCGCCGACGAGCGCGAAACCAACCAGCGTAAGCTCCTCAATTTTGGACATAGCGCCGGGCACGCCGTCGAGGCCTGCGAGCACTTTGAGCTCGGACACGGCAACTGCGTTTCAATCGGCATGGGCATCATCACGCGCGCCGCGGCCCTGCACGGCATCTGCGACGCCGAGCTGCCGGGCCGCATCGAGGAGCTCTGCGCACGCCACGGTCTCAAGACCCGCTGCGAGCTTTCGGCCGACGCCGTCTTTGCCGAAGCACTGCACGATAAAAAGCGCGCCGGTGACACGATTGACCTGGTAATTCCGCACGGCATTGGCCGTTGCAGCATCGACCGCACGCCGCTTTCCACCTTCCACGATTTAATTGCCGAGGGCCTCGGCCAGAAGGGAGACGCTTCCGCATGCTAGCCCGCATCACCCCGTCCCCGCTCAAGGGCACCGTTCCCGCCATCGCGTCCAAGTCGATGGCGCATCGCCTCATCATCTGCGCTGCGCTTGCCAACGGCGAGACACACGTCACCTGCAATACCACCTGCGCCGACATCGAGGCTACGGTGCGTTGCCTTACGGCCCTGGGTGCTCGCATCGAGACCGTCGAGGACGGCTTCCAGGTCCACCCCACCATGAAGAGTGTTGAGTTTGGCCTGCTCAAGGCCCTTGCCGGCGGCACGCTTGACTGCGGCGAAAGTGGATCCACGCTCCGCTTTATGCTGCCTGTCGCCTGCGCGCTGGGTGCGGATGCCACCTTCGTAGGCCAGGGCCGCCTGGGCGCCCGCCCGCTCTCCCCGCTCTCGGACGAGATCATCGCCGCCGGCTGCGACCTACAGGGTCTGGGCGGTTTTCCGCTCAAGACGAGCGGACGCATGCGCCCGGGCACCTTTGTGCTTCCGGGCAACGTGAGCTCGCAGTATATCTCCGGCCTGCTGCTGGCAGCCCCGCTGCTGGCCCAGCCCTCCTGCGTGCAGGTAACCGGCCTCATTGAGAGCCGTCCCTACATCAACCTGACGATCCAGGCCATGAAGGCCTTTGGCGTCGAGGTCAACGTCGAGCGTATTCCGGCCAAGGACGGCCAGCCCGAAGTCACGAACTTCCGCGTGAGCAGCGGCTCGTACCGCACGCCCGGCAGCGTAGCCGTCGAGGGCGACTGGTCCAACGCCGCCTTTTGGCTGTGCGCCGGCGCTATCGGCGCCGACCCCATCACCGTGGAGGGCGTATCCCTGAGCTCCGCGCAGGGCGACCGAAACGTGCTCGCCGCGCTTTCGCGCTTTGGCGCCCGCATCGTGCGCTCCACCAACGCCGCCACCGTGAAGTCCGACAAGCTCGCCGGCTTTGAGATGAGCGCCCACGACATTCCTGACCTGGTGCCCGTCATCTCGGCCGTAGCCTCGCTGGCGCAGGGCCGCACCTTTATCCGCGATTGCGCCCGTCTGCGCATCAAGGAATCCGACCGCCTGGTCACGACCACCCGCGAGCTCACCGCGCTGGGCGCGCAGGTGCGCATTGCCAGCGATGACCTCATCATCAAGGGTGTCGATGCCTTCACCGGCGGCGAAGTCGATTCGCACAACGACCATCGCATCGCCATGATGGCCGCGATCGCCGCGAGCCGCGCCACCGGCGAGGTCGTGATCCACGGCGCCGAGGCCGTCAACAAGTCCTATCCCGATTTCTTCGACCACTACCGCCTGCTGGGCGGCAAGGTCACACTCGAGGAGGAATAGCATGTCCTCGACCTTTGGCAACGTCTTGCACTTAAGCATCTTCGGCCAGTCGCACTCCCCCGCCATCGGCTGCTCCCTCGATGGCATCCCGGCGGGCATCGCTGTTGACCAGGAGCGGCTGCAGGCCTTCCTTGACCGTCGTGCCCCCGGTCGCGACGAGACCGCGACCAAACGCCGCGAGGCCGACGCCGCCCACATCATCGCCGGTGTGGTCGATGGACATACCACGGGAGCACCCATCGCCGCGATTATCGAGAACACCAACACGCGCTCAAAGGACTATTCCGAGCTGCGCCGCAAGCCCCGCCCCGGACACGCGGATTTTCCGGCGCGCGTGAAGTATCACAACATGCACGAGGTCGCCGGCGGTGGGCATTTCTCTGGCCGCCTAACGGCACCCCTGTGCATTGCCGGCGGCATTGCGCTGCAGGCACTCGAGGCCCGCGGCATTAACGTGATGGCGCACGTCGCGCAGATCGGCGGCATCTCCGACCTGCCGATGGACGACATGGTCTATCGCGAGGCCGACCGCAAGGCGATCCTTACGAACGATCTTCCTTGCATTGACGCCGCCGCAGCCGGCCGCATGCGCGAGGAGATCCTAGCCGCACGCGACGAACTCGACAGCATCGGCGGCATCGTGGAGTGCGGCATTTATGGGCTTCCCGCGGGCATCGGCGACCCCATGTTTGACGGCATCGAGAACCGCATCGCGCAAATCGCGTTTGGCATTCCCGCCGTAAAGGGCGTGGAGTTTGGCATGGGCTTTGCCGTGGCCGCCATGCGCGGCAGCGAGAACAATGATCCGTATCGCATCGATGCCGAGACCGGCGAGATCAAGGTCGAGTCCAACAACGCCGGCGGCATCCTGGGCGGTATTTCGACCGGCGCGCCCGTCATGTGGCGCATGGCCGTAAAGCCGACGCCCTCCATTGGCCGCGAGCAGCAGACGGTGGACATGGACGCTATGGAAAATGCCGGGCTCTCGGTCCACGGCCGCCACGATCCCTGCATCGTCCCCCGAGCTGTCCCCGTAGCCGAGGCAGCCGCCGCTCTTGCCATCTGGGACGCCCTCCTCGAAGACGCCGCCCAGCGCTAACTACCCACCCCTCAACATCCCCCGACACGTGAAAGGGGTCTCCATGGACCTTGCTGACATCCGCCAGGCCATCGATGGCATCGACACCACGCTCCTCAACAGCTTTGTCGAGCGCATGGACATTGCCACCGAGGTCGCCAAGTCAAAAATCGAGATGGGCAAGGCCGTCTTCGACCCCGCCCGTGAGCGCTCCAAGCTCAACAACCTCGCCAGCCGCGCGCCCGAGCGCTACGAGGCGCAGACCATCACCCTGTTCCGTCTCCTCATGAGCATGAGCAAGGCCGAGCAGCAGCGCTACATCAACGAGCTCAAGGGCATCACCGTCTCGCAAAAGGCCCACGCCACGGCTGCAGCCTCCGACACGGCCTTCCCTCAAACGGCTACCGTTGCCTGCCAGGGCGTGGAAGGTGCCTATAGCCAGATCGCCGCGTGCAAACTCTTCGACGTGCCCGACATCGCGTTCTTCGAGACCTTCGAGGGCGTCATGCGCGCCGTGCGCGACGGCTTCTGCGAGTTTGGCGTGCTGCCCATCGAGAACTCCACCGCCGGCTCGGTTAACGCCGTCTACGACCTGCTCGCCCAGTTCGATTTCCATATCGTGCGCTCGCTGCGTCTCAAGATCGACCACAATCTGCTCGTCAAACCCGGCACCAAGCTCGCCGACGTGCACGAGGTCTATAGCCACGGCCAGGCTATCGCCCAGTGCGCCGGCTTTATCGAAGCCCACGACCTGCACGCCACCAAATACCCCAACACGGCCATGTCGGCCGAGATGGTCGCCAGCTCCGAGCGCACCGATGTTGCCGCCATCGCATCGCGCAGCTGCGCGACACTCTACGGCCTGGAGGTGCTGGAGCCCAACATCCAGGACTCGGACAACAACTACACGCGCTTTGTCGTCATCAGCCGCGAGCCACGCGTCTACCCCGGCGCCAACCGCACCTCGCTCATGATTACCACGGCCAACGAGCCGGGCGCACTCTATCGCGTACTCGAGCGCTTCTACGCGCTCAATATCAACCTCATCAAGCTCGAGAGCCGCCCCATCCCCGGGCACGACTTTGAGTTTATGTTCTACTTTGACCTGGACTGCCCCTTTGGCAGCAAGGCCCTCGATGACCTGCTCGATTCCATCGACGACGTGTGCGAGAGCTTCACCTACTTTGGCAGTTACACGGAGGTGCTCTAGATGACCGATGTCGCCGCAACCCGCCCCTACGGCGTGCTGGGCCGCGTGCTGGGCCACAGCTACACCCCGACCATCTACAAGGAGCTCGCGGGGCTCGAGTACGTACGATTTGAGCGCGAGCCCGAGGACCTCCAGGCTTTTATGACGGGTGACGAATGGGAGGGCACCAACGTGACCATCCCCTACAAGCGCGCCGTCATGGAATACCTGGACGAGCTGAGTCCGCTCGCCGAGCGAATGGGCAACGTCAACACCATCACACGCCTGCCTGACGGTTGTTTGCGCGGCGACAACACCGACTACTTTGGTTTTCAGTGTCTGGTCGAGGAGTTGGGCGTAGAGGTTGCCGGCAAGAAGGTCCTCGTGCTCGGAGCCACCGGCGGCGCCGGCACCACGGCAAGTATGGTGCTGGGAGACCTGGGCGCCATCGTCGTGCCGGTCGGCCGTACGAGCGAAGTCAGCTACGACAACATCGCGCAGCAGTCCGACGCCGCCCTGCTCGTCAATTGCACACCCGCCGGAATGTTCCCCCATTGCCCCGACGCGCCATGCACGCTCGAAGGGCTCGATGCGCTCGAGGGCGTTATCGACATTGTCTACAACCCCGCCCGCACGGGACTCATGCTCGAGGCCGAGCGCCGCGACATCCCCTGCATCGGCGGTCTGCTCATGCTCGTGGCCCAGGCGGCGCAAGCCGTTGAGCGCTACACCGGCCAGGTCACTCCGCGCGAGCGCATTCTGGACGTAACGGAGCGCCTGTCACGCCGCGAACAGAACATCGCGCTGATCGGCATGCCGGGCTCGGGCAAGACCCGTGTGGGCGAGCAGATTGCCCTGCTCACGGGGCGAGAGCACATCGATCTGGATCGCGCCCTCGAGGAGCGCCTGGGCATGCCCTGCGCCGACTTTATCGTCGAGCGCGGCGAGGCGGCGTTCCGCGAACAGGAGACGGCGGCGCTGGCCGACATCTCCAAGCGCAGCGGCCTGGTGCTTTCCACCGGCGGCGGCGTGGTCACGCGCGACGAGAACTACCCGCTGCTGCACCAGAATAGCCAGATCGTGATGCTCAACCGCAAGCTCGACGAGCTCGCCCACAAGGGCCGCCCCATCACGGCGCGCGATGGCATCGACAAGCTCGCCGAGCAGCGCATGCCGCGCTACCGCTCCTGGGCCGACTACATCATCGACTCACGCGACTGCGCCGCCAACACCGCCCAAGCCCTCCTCGACACCCTCCCACCCGCTCTCTAACCAAAACCACCACAAAGGGGACAGGCGCCTTTGTGGTGGTTTTCCGCTCCACCGCACCGCCCGCCCAACCGCAAAGGAAGCAACCATGAAAGCACTCGTCATCAACGGTCCCAACCTCAACATGCTCGGCATTCGCGAGCCGGGCATCTATGGCAGCGACAACTACGACCGCTTAGTGCAGATCTGCCAGGAAGCGGGCGCCGCACAAGGCTTCGACAAGGTCGAGGTCTTCCAGTCTAACCACGAAGGCAGCATCGTCGACAAGATCCAGGAGGCCTACGGCAAGGTCGACGGCATAGTCATCAACCCGGCGGCATACACGCATACGAGTGTGGCAATCCTCGATGCCCTCAAGGC
>URPB01000013.1:0-30828 GCA_900549575.1 uncultured Collinsella sp. | reverse complement strand
TATTTTCCAACTGCGCGAAGTAGCGCCCAGGGAAGCACATCTTGATGCGCCAGTCACCCGCATCAGCGTCATCAGTAAGGTGACGAAGCCCCCGCGGTTTAGCTACAACCGAAGGGATCTCCGGGAAAAGGAACGACAACATTTCCTGATGGTACTTCTTCGTGCAGAGCACCACTACGTCGCCTTTCCCCGTGAGCCCTTGTTTCTTCATGAGCTTCTCAAAGAAGAAGGCTAGAAGCAGCGCGATTTCGCCGGAGTTCGCCCAAAACACGAATACGTGCTTTTTGCCGTTGACGCGCTTCACGGATTCCTTCGCAAACAGCTGATCAAGGTCTTTGGCGAGCTCGCCGAGAATGTCCAGAGTGTTGACGACGCAGGAGCTACCCAAATGCCATTGGAGCTTATGATCCTGAAGCTTGCGGCCCCACAGCGGAAGACCAAACAGCCACGACTGGCGAGAGCTCTCTCCGAAATTGGCGAAGCACACGCTCTCTCGATAGAGACTACCCGCGAAGGAACGCTCCAACCGGCAATCGCTGCGCTTTTTCTCATACACCTTGAGCCCGAGAAGCCGCTTCATCTTCACAAGCTTGAGGCTGTTGTCTGGTGAGATGCTCATAGCGCTCCTTGGCGGCCTCTTCGTTCTGGGCAAACAGCTCCTTGGCGCGCTCGGGGAAGGAGCGGGTCAGGCTGGAGTAACGGGCCTCGTTCATCAGGAACTCCTGATAACCGCCCGCGGGCTCCTTGGAATCGAGCGAGAACTTCTTGCCGGCAGCAGCCTCGGGGTTGAAGCGGAAGAGGTTCCAGTAACCGCACTCGACAGCCTTCTTCATCTCGGCCTGGCAGTTCTGCATGCCGCCCTTCTTGATGGAGTGCATCTCGCAGGGGCTGTAGCCGATGATGAGGGACGGGCCGTCGTAGGCCTCGGCCTCGTGGATGGCCTTGAGGGTCTGAGCCGGGTTGGCACCCATGGCGACCTGCGCCACGTAGACGTAGCCGTAGCTCATGGCAATCTCGGCCAGGGACTTCTTCTTGGTCACCTTACCGGCAGCGGCGAACTGAGCGACCTGGCCCAGGTTCGAGGCCTTGGAGGCCTGACCACCGGTGTTGGAGTAAACCTCGGTGTCGAAGACGAAGACGTTGACGTTGTGGCCGGAAGCCAGGACGTGGTCCAGGCCACCGAAGCCGATGTCGTAGGCCCAGCCGTCGCCACCGAAGATCCAGAAGGACTTCTTGGTGAGGTAAGCCTTGTCGGCGAGGATCGCCTTGGAAGCGTCGCAACCGCACTTCTCGAGCTCGGCAACGTAGGCAGCGGCAGCGGTCTTGGAGGCCTCGGCGTCGTTGACGGAGTCGATCCAAGCCTGGCCGGCGGCCTTGAGCTCATCGGACGGACCATCGGCAGCAATGATGTCCTGGGTAGCGGCGATCAGCTTGTGCTGAACGGCCTCATAGCCAACGGCCATGCCCAGACCGTGCTCGGCATTGTCCTCGAACAGGGAGTTATTCCACGCCGGGCCGTGACCGTCCTTGTCCTTGCAGTAAGGAGCGGTGGCAGCGGGGTTGCCCCAAATGGAGGAGCAGCCGGTGGCGTTGGAGATGAACATGCGGTCGCCGGCAACCTGAGTCACCAGACGTGCATAGGCGGTCTCGGCGCAGCCGGCGCAGGAGCCGGAGAACTCCAGGTAGGGCTGCTTAAACTGGCTGCCCTTGACGTTGGCCGCGATAAGCTCCTTCTTCTCGGAGACGTTCTCGACCATGTAGTCCCAAACAGGCTGCTGGTCCATCTCCTGCTCGGTGGGAACCATCTCGAGAGCACCCTTGGGGCAGACCTTGACGCAGTTGGTGCAGCCCATGCAGTCGAGCGGGGACACGGCCATGGTGAACTTCATGCCCTTGGCCTTGGGGCCCATGGCGTCGAGCGTGCGGGTAGCCTCGGGCGCGGCGGCAGCCTCGTCCTCGGTCATCGCGAACGGACGGATGGTGGCATGCGGGCACACATAGGCGCACTGGTTGCACTGGATGCACTTGGTCTCGTCCCAGTGAGGAACAACCACGGCGACGCCGCGCTTCTCGTATGCGGAGGCGCCCAGCTCAAACTGGCCGTCGGCGCAACCGACGAAGGCGGAAACGGGCAGGCTGTCGCCATCCATGCGATCGATGGGCTCGAGCAGGTTCTTGACCTGCTGGGCGATGGCGGACTTGGTCTCCTCGGAGAGCTCGACGGGAGCGGCATCCTCGGCGGTTGCCCAGTCGGCCGGAACCTCGAACTTACGGAAGGCGGTAGCGCCGGCATCGATGGCCTTATGGTTGGCGTCGACGATGGCCTGGCCCTTCTTCATGTAGGACTTGGTAGCCGCGTCCTTCATGTACTGCAGGGCGTCCTCGGCGGGCAGGACCTTGGCCAGCGCGAAGAAGGCGGACTGGAGCACCGTGTTGGTGCGCTTGCCCATGCCGACCTTGGCGGCCAGGTCGATAGCGTCGATCAGGTAGACGTTGACGTTGTTGTTCGCGATGTAGCGCTTGGCCACGGCGGGCATGTGCTCGGCGAACTCCTCGTCGCTCCACTGGCAGTTGACCAGGAAGGTGCCGCCCGGCTTGACGTCGCGGACCATCTTGAAGCCCTTAACGATGTAGCTGGGGTTGTGGCAAGCGACAAAGTCGGCCTTGGTCACGTAGTACGGCGAACGGATCGGGGAATCACCAAAGCGCAGGTGCGAGACGGTGACGCCGCCGGTCTTCTTGGAGTCGTACTGGAAGTAGGCCTGGACGTACTTGTCGGTGTGGTCGCCGATGATCTTGATCGAGTTCTTGTTGGCGCCGACGGTACCGTCGCCACCCAGACCCCAGAACTTGCACTCGATGGTGCCGGGGGCCGCGGTGTTGGGCGCATCCTCGGCCTCGGGCAGGCTCAGGTTGGTCACGTCATCGACGATGCCGATGGTGAACTCGCGCTTGGGCTCGTCCTTCTTAAGCTCCTCGAAGACAGCGAACGCGGACGCGGGAGGCGTGTCCTTGCTGCCCAGGCCGTAACGGCCGCCGACGACCTTGATGCCCGTCTTGCCGGCCTCGTAGAGAGCGGAGACGACGTCCTGGTAGAGCGGCTCGCCAATGGAACCCGGCTCCTTGGTGCGGTCCATGACGGCAATCTTCTTGACGGTCTCGGGGAGAACGTCGACAAAGTGCTTGATGGAGAACGGACGGAACAGGCGGACCTTGACCAGGCCGACCTTCTCGCCGTGAGCGTTGAGGTAGTCGATGACTTCCTCAAGCACGTCGCAGAAGGAGCCCATGCACACGACGACGCGATCGGCATCGGGAGCGCCGTAGTAGTTGAACAGGCCGTAATCGGTGCCGAGCTTCTCGTTGATCTTCTTCATGTAGCCCTCGACGACGGCGGGAAGCTCGTCGTAGACCTTGTTGCAGGCCTCACGGTTCTGGAAGAAGATATCGCCGTTCTCGTGGCTACCGCGGGTGTGCGGGTGCTCAGGGTTGAGCGCGTGATCGCGGAAAGCCTGGACGGCGTCCATGTCGCACATCTCGGCCAGATCCTTGTAGTCCCACATGGCGACCTTCTGGATCTCGTGGCTGGTGCGGAAGCCGTCGAAGAAGTTAAGGAACGGGGTCTTGCCCTCGATGGCGGCAAGGTGAGCCACCGGCGAGAGGTCCATGACCTCCTGGACGTTGCCCTCGGCGAGCATGGCGAAGCCGGTCTGACGACAAGCCATGACGTCGGAGTGATCGCCAAAAATGTTCAGGGCGTGGGAAGCGACGCAACGCGCGGAGACGTGGAAGACGCCCGGGAGCTGCTCGCCCGCGATCTTGTACATGTTCGGAATCATCAGGAGCAGACCCTGAGAAGCCGTGTAGGTGGTGGTCAGAGCACCGGCACCCAGCGAACCGTGAACGGTACCGGCTGCACCTGCCTCGGACTCCATCTCGACGACCTTGACCGGGGTGCCGAAGATGTTCTTGCGACCCTGGGCCGCCCACTGGTCGACATGGTCGGCCATCGGGCTGGACGGCGTAATGGGATAGATTCCCGCTACCTCGGTGTACGCATACGAAACATATGCGGCCGCCTCGTTGCCGTCCATAGACTTAAACTTACGCGCCATATACCCCTCTCCTCTCATATAGGTATACAGGCCCCGGCGATCGCCGGGATGTTGGCGTGATGGGATTTACGCTGTTGCTTCCAATCATCTGGCAGGCAGGCTCAGCAGCAGGTACGTGGCGTGGAGAGAAGACATGCCGAGGCGAGGAGCAGCTGATGCGCCCCACAGACCCGACCGCCCGTCTTGCACATGACCGAGCGCCGCAAAGGCCGCATGCCGGATGCTCCCGGGCACGCCCCGGCGATGGGAAGCGCCCGCAACGGAAATCCGCATGCGGGTTTATTGTACCCCGCCGTCAAGTGTAATTTCGGCAAATATAGGCGGGCGGTAAAGGTTTACCTTGGGTGACTGCCAAGGGCCAAAATGGCCTCTCCATCCCCAGGCGACCGGCTCTGGCGCGCCGAGGAGTGTCCCCAAGTGCCGGCAGAAAAGGAACGTCCCTAACTGCCGGCTAGAGGGCGCCGAAGAGGATGGCGTAGGTAGTGGATTCGCCGAGCTTGAGCTCGTCGCCGGGATTGAGTTGGGCGGAACGGCCGGGCTCGACCTGAATGCAGACGCGCGTGGCCCCGTTTACCACCACGGTTCCGTTGGTGGACGACAAGTCCTCGACGTGCCAGATATTTTGAGCATCGCACCAGATATGGGCATGGCGGGCCGAGACATCGTCGCCGACGTCGGTAATATCGCCCTCACCAGTGGCCAGCGCGCCAATCTCAACACCCTGCTCACTTGGCTGAATCCAGCGCGGGGCGCTCACGACAAAACTGTTTTGTACGCGCAGCAAGCCCAAGGGGTGCGCCGGGGCGGGTTCGCGTTCGCCCGCGGTCATCGACATGCCAAGCGAACGCGGCGTGGAGGTGCCTCCGCCACAGGTCGCGTGCGCGTAGTCGATGGCATAGTTCACCGAGGACCGCACATCCGCCGAACAACCGACGGCGACAAACAGCACCAGCACGGCCTCGGCGCGCTCGGCGGGCATGAGTTCCGCCGCCTGGGACAGGCGATCGAGCGCGTTGCGATAGAGATTCGTGTCCTGGTGGCACTCTTCGAGCGCGCGTACCATCAGTTCACCTGCAGGACCGCACACCATATTGATCACAGCCGTGGAGTCCATGGGATTGCGCTGGCGCAGGGCCAGTTGCGACATAATACGCGCAGCCGAGGTACCGTATTCGGCAAAGTAGCGCTGCTGAAGCGTGCCGACCGGCGCGCGAACGATAAAGCGGGAAACCCAAGAGCGATCGGCGGCTCGGCTCTGCGGGCTGCGGCCGTCGGCGAGCGGACGGGACGAAAGCACCAAGCCGCACAGCTCGATATGGCTCAGATGCGCCGCGCGCTTAAAGATGTCAAACATGGCCCCGCATGGGGTGAGCTCAACTTGAGATGCCATGACCTAGGCCTCCTTGGTCGTAGAAATAGAATCGGACGATACTTCGACAGGTCCGCCAAAAGTACGGGCAGCTGCGGCTCCACCGGCAAGCGGAGTCGCCATCTGGGCTTTTGTGCGTCGCGGTGCCGAAACGGGAAGTTCAAAGGCAAAGCCCATCGCAAGCAAAAACCACGTAAGCGTATAGGTTGCAACCAGAGCGGCAACAAGGCCGCCCATCACGGCGCGTTGGGAAAATACGCTACATGCAGCCACAACCAGCACCGGAACCTCGCAGGCAGAAAGCGCAAGCACACCCTGCAGGAAGCCCGAGCGCCGATTGCGCGCAAGTGCCCCCGCGGTAACGCCGGCTATGCCTGGCAGCGCCAACGCCAGTGCGGCAATAATACCCGGTAGCGACCCAGACCACACGAGCGATCCCAAAGTCGCCGTCACGCGGGCGCCCGACGCCAGCAGCGTGGCCGAGACCACGACCACAGCCCAAACCACGCTGCAAACGACCGCCGCACCGATCATCGCCGCGCGACGAACCGCGCGGCCAGACGCATCCATGGGGCACGGCGTGAGCGGCTCGCCGCGAAGCGAACGACCGACATTTTGCGCATAGTGGTCACAAAACGCCGAGAGCGCCGCCTCGACCGCCGCCGGCTCGGGACGATCTTTTTGATGGCTGGACAGACAGGCCATCACCACGTCGAACAGCTGGGCATCGACAAACGCCAGCGCATCGCGTAGCTCTTCGGAATCCGGCTCAAGCCCTAGCTGCTGGGCCTGCTCGGCCGCGGCGAGCGCCACATCGGGCTCACGACGAAGCAGCTGAGTCAAATCACAACCGGGCGCATGGGCACCAATGGGATAGTCGGGCCGCGTGTCCATCTTGAGACGGTAGGGGCTCGCGATGTCGCGCGTCTTTTTGCGCGAACCCGAGGTGCCCGAAGTGCTCGGCGCGGCTTCGTATGGCACGACGCCGGCAATGAGCTCGTAAACCGTGCTTGCCGCGGCATAAACGTCAATCGCCGGCGACATACGCAAAGCGCGCAGGTCGGGAATATCGTCGGTGAGCATCTCGGGCGGGGCATAGGCAACCGTCGCGCGACGCAGCGTGGCATAACGCTCCGTAAACGACGCCTTGCCGCCGGTACCGGCCACGGCCGACGCAGGCTCAAGCGCCAACGACGAGCCAAAGTCGATCAGGCACAGGTCAAAGGTGCCCTCGGCAAGCTGCCGGTCAAGCGGTAGACGCGCCGTGCGCACCATAATATTAGCGGGCGAGATATCGCGATGGACAAAGCCCTCGCCCACCAGGCTCATACGGCAGAGCAGATCGAACAGGTCGCGACCCAGACGCGCCGCCACAAGCGGCGACAGGCGTCCGGCATCGTCCACGGCGAGTCGCGAACGCAAGCGGGCAAGCGTCTCGCCCTCGACCCATTCCATGACAATTGCAGGCACACCGTCGACCTCGCCCCAGCCATAGAGGCGGGGAAAGCCCTTGAGGCCCGAAAGGGCGCGGTGGCATTCATATTCCTCGCGAAACGCCGCCTTGAACTTGGCGACCAGCGCCTCGTGAGCGGCATCGTCATCAAACTCATCGCGCGCCGGCAAGATGAGCTGCTTGAGTGCCACGGCCTCGCCTTGGGCGTTGACGGCACGCGTCACGCGGCCAATACCGCCACGGCGCATGGTGGCATCGTCGGCAAACAGCATCGTAAAACGACGCAGATAGGCAGGCAGTTCGTCCTGACCGAGCGCAATGGCCGGCTCAAACCCGTCGACACGCGCCAGGCGCAGGCCGACCATGGAATCGCGACCGAGTGATTGTGGTGTGGTGGATACAAGATCGGTCATCATAGGGCAAGCGCCGCCACGTTATTGTTGAAGTTACCGAGCGCGACGTCATCATCGCCGTAATGGCCGACCCATTGACATAGGTTGGTGTAACAGCCCCACAGATTGGCATACTGCTGATACCACTTTGACCGGGGCGAGAATGTCTGACGACCGAACTCGGCTCGAATGACAAACATCTCCCCGACCAGGCTGTCGCACGGCCTGGGATCTCCCGTAGAGTTATAGGTCGAGACCACGTCATTGGCACGAGAAACGTAGCCGTCGAGCATGTTGTACTTGGTCACAAGCCAACTGTGAATGCTCTCTTCCTCAGCAGCGGAAAGGCCACCGGAGTTTGCATCGTTGTCAGTGTTGCCGCCCGTCGAGCCGCCATTTCCAGACCCTCCGGTAGAGGAGCCCGACCCAGAGCCGCCGCTCGAACTCGACGAATTCGAGCCGGAGCCAGAAGTATCCGAGCTACCGGGCTTTCCGGACTGCTGGGCGTCCTGCTCCTTTTGCTGCTCGACCTTATTCACCGTTGCCGCCACGCTATTGTTGGACAACCGATCGATGATCTTGGTGTTGGTGAGCACGATGGTTTTGCCATTGGCAAGCGTGACTTCGTTGTCCGGGGCCTCGGCGCCATCCGCATCGTCGGTGCCAAACACAATATGCGCGACCACACTTGCCCAAGCATATCCAGTCGTGGTACCCAGATCACTTTTGACCTCATGCCCCACGTGCGGTTCGCGTGCGGCATGCGCCTGCATCATGGACGGCACGGTCATGCCATAGGCAGAAACGCCAGCTATGACCAGCACCAGCGAGCACGATAGCAGTGCGTACGCCCGCGGCGCCAAGCCCAGTCGGCGTCGCATGCGCACCGCGGCGCCGCGCTTTGTCTGAGTGCCACCGGGCCGCATGCGTTCTCCTCCAACAAAAACACGCCGCTCGGGAGCGGCGCATTCATTCGAATCCATATTTGAGTGTATCAGCGAACCCAAAAGGTTGCGCAACGAATGGGCAAATTAAGGATGCGAGTGGAAGCATCCATGCGATAAGCGGATACAAAGCATCTTTGTTGCACAACAAACTTACAGTCGCACGGGGAAATTATGGCTACCCCGTGCGTCGCGATGAAGACATACGGCAGGAGCAGGCTCGCCACCTAAATCGTGCGACGGGCCTCGATGGCGCGCCCAAGCGTAAGCTCGTCGGCATACTCCAGGTCGCCGCCCACGGGAAGGCCGCTCGCCAGACGCGATACCTCAACGCCCAGCGGCTTGATAGTGCGGGCCAGGTAGCTCGCCGTGGTCTCGCCCTCGATATTGGGGTTGGTGGCGATGATGACCTCGTGGATGTCCTCGTGGCCCAAGCGTGCCAGCAGCTCACGAATGTGCAACTGCTCGGGACCAATCTTGTCCATGGGACTGATCACGCCGCCCAATACGTGGTAGAGACCGTGGTAGCTGCCCGTGCGCTCAATCGCCTGGACATCGCGCGGCTCGCCCACCACGCAAATGCGAGTGGTATCGCGCATCGAATCCTGGCAGATGGAGCACTCGTCGGCCGTGGCGTAGTTAAAGCAGCGGCTGCAAAAGTGAACCTCCTGCTTAACCTCCAGGATAGCCTCGGCCAGGCGGCGGGCCTCCTCGGCATCGGCCTCGAGCAGGTAATAGGCGATGCGCTGGGCCGACTTGGGACCAATGCCCGGCAGACGGCCCAGCTCATCGAGCAGTTTTTGCAGACTGTGATTCGCACTCATTTATATGTGTGTCTTAGAACGGCATGCCCGGGATGTTGAGGCCGCCGGTGATGGCGCCCATCTGCTTGTTGGCGAGCTCGTTGACGCCGCGGACGGCCTCGTTGACGGCAGCCATGATCATGTCCTGCAGCATATCGACGTCCTCGGGATCGAGCGCATCGGGATCGATGGTGAGGTTGACGAGCTCCATCTCGCCGTTAACGGTCACCTTGACCATGCCGCCGCCGGCAGAGGCGTCGACGGTCTGGGACTTGAGGTTCTCCTGCGCGGCGGCAAGCTGCTCCTGCATCTTGCGAGCCTGCTTCATCATCTGCTGCATGTTCATACCGGCCATGATGGCTCCTTTACGTGCGGCCGCACGCCGAGCTGCAAGGGCAGCCGGAGCACGGCGGGACTTTCAAACTCAAAAATCGTACCACGGCGCGCGGCGAGAGAGCGGGGCGGACGTGTTACCTCAGTCGATATACATGTCCTCCAATACAAACCGCACTCAAAGATTATGCAAGGTCGAATTATGCAAGGTTGCATAATATCGCACACTCAATCTAGTAGAGCCGAATCCGGCATTTCATGTGCGCCACTAAATAGCTAAATGCCGAACCGCTGCTCGAGGCGGCGCACATGGCGGCAGGGTATAATTTGATTGCCATAGATAGTAATTTGGAGGTGCCCCATGAATGCCCCCAACGCGCTCCAAAACATCCGCTCAAAACACCCCGTTGCATATGTGGTTCTCTATCTCTTTGTCGGCTGGACATTGCTGGTTGTCATCACCCATGCCATAGCTTTTGGAGCAGAACTGCTGATAGCCAGCTCGGACCAGCCCGTCGTCAAATGGGAGACGACCGATGAGTGCACCGACGGAACCCGAACCGTCTACTACAACAGCCCGTCCCTCTATCAAGAGTTCAAGGTCAAGATAAAGGACTTCAAGATTGTCGATGCCGAGCTAGGCGTTTATTTGGCAATCGGAGCAACCATTAACGCCGAGCAAGTCGAGTACACGGACAGCCATGCGACGTATCGTATCGACCTCAGCATCCTAGGCCGACCGTCACGCACCTGTCTGCTCAAATGCGACATACGCGGCACCACACTACACATGTCCGAAATACAGATGCGCCCGGACAAGGGGTCCTCTTCTTGAGCAGTATACCCGCCTGCGCAGCTACTCCACCGGCTTGAAGATGGTGGCCTGGCCAAAGACGCTGCGGATGAGGGCCTTGGCCTCGTCCTCGGTCTGCGGGATGCTCGGGGCTGCGCCCTGATGGCCGAAGGGGCTGCCAGCACCGGGATTGGATTCCCAGGGAGCGGCGGGGACGTCGTCGTTTGCAGAGGCTGCGGGTGCCACAGCAGCGGCCTTGGTCGCGGACGCCGCACCCGGCACGTCGAACGGGGGCAGATCGTCCCCGCCGGCATCGGCAGCAAAACCACCGACCATAGCATCGTCGTAGGGCACCTGCTCGGATTCCCATGGCGCAGCCTGCGCAGGCGGCTGAGCCATGGGGACGGACGCGCGCTCGGGCGCTCGGGGCGCGGGCTCGGTCGGGAGCTTGCCCGTGGCAGGAGCACCGGCAGGGTTGTCGGAGCGCAGCCAAGGGGCCTTGGCCAGGTCGGATGACTTGGGCGCAGGCGCGGCAGCGGACTTGGGCGCGGGGATCGGAGCAGCCGGTTTGGGCGCCGCGGGCTTAGGCGCCGACGGGGTCGATGCCGCTACCGGTGCCGTTTGCTGCTGCGACGCGCTGGCGCTCGAGGATGCAGGGGCCGCCGAGAACACGGGTTGCGGGTCCGCAGATGCCGCAGCCCGTGCAGATGGAGAATGCTCCTCATGTTGAGGAGCCGGCGTGCCACCCCCATCCAGGACATAGTCGACGGTGCGACGACCGAAAACCGCGCAGACCGTCGGCAGGACCACCGACTGCGTATCGGCGCGACCGAGCATCTTAATGGCAAAAGTCGAACCCGCGGGGAACGAGACCGTAAGCTTGGAGCCGTCGTCGGCCGTGGCGCGGGCGTTGAGCAAAAGCCCTGCGTAGGAAGCCTGACGCGCCTTGACACGCTCGACGACCTCGGCCCATTTGCGCTGCAGCTCTCCGGCATCCTCGACCGCGGGCGTCTCGGCAGCACCGGCGGCGGCAACCTGGGCGGCATTGTTGGGCTGGGGCTTAGGTGCCGGAGCGGTGGCAGGCGCGGGGGCCGCAACGGGCTGAGGCGCAGGCGCTGCAGGCTTGGAGGCTGACACGGACGCAGAACGGGGCGCAGGCTGGGCAGTCGGAACAGCAGCGCCGCGGTCCCAAGGCATGCCACCCTGGCGCGCGGACGTAGCAGCAGGGGCAGCGGATGCCGCCGGAGCAGCAGCACGAGCGCCCGAAATGAGCGTCGGCTGCTGGGCAGCAGCGGGTACGGATGCTGCAGGCGCGGCGGCCTGAGCAGCAGCCACGCTCGCCGGCACGGCGCCGTTGGCAACCATGGCCTCCAGACGCGCCACGCGCTCGGCCAATGCCTCAATCGTTAAATCAGCCTCGGGACGCGCCAGACGCGTGCAGGCAATCTCGAGCACCAGGCGCACGTCGCTCGCGCCCCTCATCTCCAGTGCGGCATCGTCGAGCACCGTCAGCACGCGGGCCAGGCGGTCGGCAGGATGCTCGCCAAAGGCAGCGGCCTCGGCAGCAAGCGCCTCGGCCTGCTCCGAGCCGCCCTCAAACAGCTCGGCACGGGCACCGGCAACGCAGGCAACGTACACGTCACGCACATGCGCCACCAGGTCGCGCGTCAGCTCAAGCAGGTCATTGCCCTCCTCGACCTGCACACGAATCAGTCCATAGAGCTCGGCAACATCGCGATCGGCAATGGCGCGGGAAAACTCGCCCAGGATCTGGTCCGAAACCTCGCCCAAAAGCGAGCGGGCGTCGTCCGCATGCACAGAACCGTTGCCAAAGACGCTCAGCTGCTCCAGCGTGGACAGCGCGTCGCGCATGCCGCCCTTGGCATGGCGCGCCACGATAGCCAGCGCCTCGTCGTCGTAATCGAAGCCCTCCTGCTCGCACACGTATGCCAGGCGATACTCGATATCCTCGTTGCCGATGCGATGGAAATCGAAACGCTGGCAGCGCGAGAGGATGGTCTCCAGAATCTTTTGCGGGTCGGTGGTGCACAGCACAAAGATCACGTGTGCCGGCGGCTCCTCAAGCGTCTTGAGCAGCGCGTTGAACGCCGCCGTCGTGAGCATGTGGACCTCGTCGATGATATAAATCTTGTACTTGCCGCGCACTGGGGCAAAGTTGACGGAGTTGATGATCTCCTCGCGCACGTTGTCCACGCCGGTACGGCTTGCGGCATCGAGCTCGTAGACATCCGGGTGGTTGCCCTCGGCGATGAGCTCGCACTCCTCGCAAGTACCGTCGGGCATGCAGCCGCTTGCACCCTCGACGCGCGCCGCCTCGGCATTGCGGCACAGCAGCGCCTTGGCCAGAATGCGCGCCATAGTGGTCTTGCCCGTGCCGCGCGGTCCGCAGAATAGGTACGCGTGGGACAGGCGCCCCTCGGTGATGGCGTGTTCGAGCGTCGAGACGATATGCTGCTGGCCCACCACGGAGTCGAAGGTGAGCGGGCGATACTTTCGGTACAACGATTCCATGGGTGCTCCCCCGGGTATACTGAGACTTGTTGCCGCGACGGCCATGCGGTCGCACGGCATACTGCATTCATAATAACCCGTACGGCGAGCCCGCCGCGATAGGAGTCTAAAGAGCATGGCAGACGCAGAGAGCAACCTCGTTCCCTCCGAAGCAGCCGACCAGGTCGAGGTCGCGCTCGAGGAGCAGGCCGCAGCCGACGACGGCATCCTGTACCTCAACGAGTACCAGTACGAAAACGACCTGGTCACCGACTTCGCCCGCCTGGTCGCCTCGCCCAGGCGCCGTGGCTCCCTGTACGTCGCCGCCGCGATTGCCGCGCTCATCGGCATCGGCATGCTGGTGGCCGGCGGCAGCTGGATCAAGTTCGGCGTCGTGCTGATCGTGTTCGGCGCCTTTTTGGCCTGGTGGAGCAAGAACCTGCACCACACGCTAGCCCGCGACTTTATCGACGCCGTCGAGGCCGACGAGTCCATGGGTGGCCGCTATCGCCGCGTCGCCGCCAACGAGGACGGCCTGATGGTTTGGGGCAAGAGCGGCAAGTCACAGTTCTTCCCGTTTGAAAAACTCGACCACGTACTCGACGGCGAGCGCATCTTTGTGGCCATGTTCGCCGACCAGGGCGTGACGATCCCCAAGGACACCTTCGTCCGTGGCGATGCCGAGCAGTTCGGTCCCTTCCTCAAGGCCCGCATCAACAAAAAACTCCGCATCGAGACCAAGAAGAAGAAAATGAAGGCCGAGAAGGCCGCCGCCGAGGCCAAGCAGGGCGACAAGCCCCAGGAGACCAAGGGCAAGCGGCGCAAGCAGAAGAAGAACAAGAAGAAGCGCTAGGCCGGACGCAGGGTCCAGACCCCAGACGGAGCTTAAATTGAATGTCGCCCACCCGAGCGTGCTACACTAGCAGCATCTATGCCACCGCGAACGCCGGAACGGGCCGCGCCCGTGCCCGCCGCTCGCAAACGAACTTTAAACGCACGAGGGTTGGCCATGCCGCTTTTCTCGCAACATACCGCCCGGTTCTCGCCGGACGTTCCTTTGGAGGGCACCAGCTCTCGCGAGCTGCTCAAGCGGTACCAGCCGCTCGAGACACTTGCGACCGGCGGTTTTGGCTCCATTGAGATCTGCCGCGACACGCACCTGCGCCGCCGCGTCGCCATTAAGCGCATCCCCCTCATCAACGGTGCCGGCATGCCCGCCAGCGACATCATGGATGTTCTGCGCGAGGCGCACACTGCCGCCATGCTTCAACATCCCAATATCGTGCAGGTCATCGACTTTACGCACGACACAGCCTATGCCTACCTGGTTATGGAATATGTCGATGGCATGTCGCTGGCCGAGTTTTTGCACCGCGTGGACGGCCACTCACTTACCTTTGACGAGGCCGCGGCCATTGCCGATGCCCTGGGCCAGGCGCTCACCTTCGCCCATAGTAATGGCGTACTCCACCTGGACATTAAGCCCGCCAACGTGCTCATCGACCACTCGGGCAATGTAAAGCTCACCGACTTTGGCATGGCGCGACTGTCGTCCGCCGGTGGCTTTGGCGGCTCGCGCGGCGGCACCATCGGCTACATGCCGCCCGAGCAGCTCGATATCGAGACCGGCACGGTCGATGAGCGCGCCGATGTCTTCGCCCTTGCCTGCGTTATCTACGAGGGCCTGTGCGGCAGCGCTCCCTTTATGGCGGCCACGCCCGCCGACTCGCTCGACCGCATCATCGGCGGCGCCACCTATCCCAGCGAGCTGATACCACACTTTCCCCCGGGAGCCGAGGCTGCGCTCATGAGCGCGCTCTCCCCCATGCCGCAGGACCGCCCCAACAGCATCGAGGCATTTTGCGACCAGCTCCTTGCCGGTCTGGGCAGCGTGCGCGAAGGCCGTCGCAGCCTGGAGCAAATGGTTGGCGAGCTTTCGGATGACGAGCAGGAGCTCGACGATATCGAGCCGTCGCACTACGAGGACGACGCCATCGAGGTCGACCCCGCACTCGGCTGGGCGGGCACGCGCTGGAGCCATGCGCGCGACTACACCATGCGCACTATCTCGGCGCTAACATGCGGCACCTTTAGCTTTTTGCTGATGCAAACGGCCGGGGTCGCGGCGCTTCCCGGCCTGGTCATTGCGGCCATCGCGATCGGAGCGGCGGCCGGCCTGGCCCCCCAGATTGGCTCGGCCATCTCGGCTGTGGGCTTTTTGGTGCTCATGGCCAACGCCACCATGCAGGCGCAGGGCATCCTGTCGATGCTGCCCGTCGCGGTGATCTTTGCCGCCGCCATGTCCGGTTGGTGGATCGCCTGGGGTCGCACCGAGACTGCCGCGAGCGCCACGCTCACCTGTGCACTCGCGCTTGGCTGTCTGACCGGCAATACCTTCCTGGCAGCTGGGGTCGCCGCCGGCGTCGCGTCATTTTGGCTCGGCCCGGCAAGCGCCGCCGCGGCAACGGGCATGGGCGCGCTTTTTGCCCGTCTGGCCACGGTCGCGCTTTCAGCCGGAGGCGTGCTGGGGCTCGGTAACGTTGCCGCAGCGCTGGGAGACCCGCTCCTTTGGGCTGCCTTTGTGCTGGTCGCGGCAACTGCCGCGGCGTCATCTGCGCTGCTCAATGTCCATGCCAAGCGTGCCAATCAGGGCTCAAACCTTGCCGCAATCGCCGCAATCGCTGTCACCGGCATCGGCTGCGCAGCGGCGTCCTGTCTTGCACACCATATGGAAATTGCCAGCCTTGCAGCCGCGGTCATCGCCAAGGCGGCGGTTGCGGGAATCCTATCCTCTATAATCGTTGGGATATGCCTATATTTGCTCGGATACCAAAGAACCTATACGGAGAGTGATCTTTCGTGAACTTCCTGAACATCTTCGAGGACCACGTGGCCGGCATCTTCGGTGCCACCCGTGCCCCGTTCTCCTTTAAGAAGCTTGCCAAGCAGGCCGCTCGCGACATGGAGGATCAGACTCTGGTGATTAACGGCGTCAACACGGCGCCGGCACTCTATACCATCCTTATCGCCGCCGACGACGATCCCATGCTCGCCCCGTTCTACCCCGAGCTTTCGCGCGAGGTCCGCGAGTTCGTGAAGGCGCAGGCCGAAAAGCGCCGCTATGTCTTTGTCGGCGAGCCCCTCGTGCGCTTTATGATCGATCCGCAGCTGCGCGCCGGCAAGTTCTCGGTCTTTGCCGAGAACGTCGATGCCCCCACGCTCGGCCGCCTGTACGAAGAAGAGCGCGCCTATCAGAACGGCCTGGGCCAGAACAACTCCGCGGCAAGCCGTGCCGCCAGCGCCCCGCGCGCCGGCCAGCAGCAGTTTGCCGCCCCGCAGCAGCAGCGCCCCGCCGCCATGCCCCAGCAGCAGCCGACGCCTCGCGCCGCCGCTCCCGACCCGCTTGCCGTGGCAGACCCCTTCGCGCCTAGCGTCCCCGACCCCGCCGCCGCACCCATCCCAGTGCCGCAGACCGTCTCGCGCGACGCGCTTGCCGGCATGGGCGGAGCCGCCGCGACCGGTGCCGCCGTGGGCCTAGGCGCCGCAGCCGGCATCGCCTCCAACATGGCGAGCACTCGCGCCCCGCAGCGCCCGCTCGCCCAGCTCGTCGACGTCGTGAGCGGCGAGAGCCATAGCATCACCTCCGCACAGGTGACCATCGGTCGCGAGCGCTCAGTTTCCGACATTGCCCTGCGCGACCCCAACGTGTCGCGCCGCCACGCCCAGCTCACCTTTACGGGCTCGGATTGGTCGATCGAGGACCTCAATTCCACCAACGGCACGCTCGTCAACAACCGCCGCATTACGCGCTGCCCGCTGCGCAACGGCGATCTGCTGACGTTTGGCCTGAGTACCTTTGAATTTAGGGGATAGTCGCTTATGAACATCGATATCGTCCTTTTTGCAGGCCGCATCGTCTTGGTCGCCCTGCTCTATATCTTCCTGTTCGCCGTCATGAAGACCGGCGTGGGACTTGTGCGCGGGCAGCGCCGCGACTCGGCTATCTGGACGATTGATGTGGACAAGGGTCCGCGCGGCATCCGCGGCATCCACGTAGACATGCTCGGCCCCGTCATCGTCGGCCGCTCGCCGTCTTCGGACATCTGCATCAACGAGCCGTTCGTCTCGGCCTCGCATGCGCGCTTTTCGCTGCAGGGCCCGGCGCTCATCATCGAGGACCTCAACTCGCTTAACGGCACGCTCGTCAACGGCCGCCAGCTCGTGGAGCCCGCGACGCTGCGTGAGGGCGACGAAGTCCAGATTGGCGACGTGGTCATGAAGGTGAACCGTCGATGATCGACGAGGAGAACAAGTCCGCAACTATGACCGAGGCACCGGCCGCCGCCACAGCTGCGCCGGCCCACGCCGCTCCGGCGGGCTCCGCACCCGTGGAGCCCGAGGACACCGTGTTCTCCCTGCCTCTTTCGCATGTAACGCATGATATTTCGGATCTCGCCGATAACGAGGACGAAGAGGATACCGTAGCGGCGCCCATCGGCGCACATGCCGCGGAACAGCCCACAGCGCCCGAAGCAACCCCGGCGCCAGCTCACTTTGCAGAGCCTGTCGCCGCGGCAATCAACGAGAGCGCTGCGGTGTTTGCGGCACCCGAGCCCGCCGCGCCGGCGTTTCCCATAGCCCCGGCATCCGAGGTTGCGCCCGTGTCTACGCCGGCGCCCGAGCCTATAGACGTCAGCCCGCAAGACGACGAGTCGACCGCCCGCGTGTCCGAGGAGCCCGACTCCCCGGACACCGGCGATTCCGAATCAAACGCCGAGACCGACACCGTCTCTCCCGGTGACACAGCCGAGATCGACGTAGCCGCCGTTGAAGCCAAGCTCAAAGACCCCGGCTCGACCATGAGCTTTGAGCCCCTGACCGAGGAGCGCATCGAGACCGACTCGACCTATGATGCCGGCACCACCACGCAACTCATGTGGGGTGCCCGCTCCGACGTTGGCTGTGTGCGCCCGCACAATGAGGATTCCTACCTGGTGCAGTCGCCGCTCTTTTGCGTATGCGACGGCATGGGCGGTCACGCCGCCGGCGAGGTAGCCTCTTCCATCGCCGTCGAGACTATTGCCAAGACGGCCCCGCAGTCCGCCGACGCAGCACGCCTGGCGGCAGCCGTCGAGGCAGCTAACGCCGCCGTAATCGAGGCGGCCCTGAACGGCCTAGGCAAGCCCGGCATGGGCTGCACAGCCACTTGCGCCTATATCGAAAACGACACGCTCGCCATCGCCCACGTGGGCGACTCTCGCGCCTACCTGCTCCACGAGGGCACGCTCATCCGCGTGACCCGCGACCACTCCTACGTGGAGGAGCTCGTGGACGCCGGCGAGATCACGGCAGACGAGGCTCGCGTCCACCCCAACCGTTCGGTCATCACCCGTGCGCTGGGCTCAGACCCCGCCATGTATGCCGACCACTTCACTCTGCATATCGAGGAAGGCGACCGCCTGATACTGTGCTCTGACGGCCTTTCGAGCATGATTCCCGATAGCGATATCGAGAACATCGCCACGCAGTCCTCAACCGCGCAAATCTGCGTTGACAACCTAGTGGACGCGGCGCTTGCCGCCGGCGGCCACGACAACGTGACCGTAGTAGTCGTTGACCTGGTTGACGATGGCGTTATGCGCGAGGCGCAACGCGTGCGTCGCCGCAACGTCACCATCGGCGTCGTCTTAGGTCTCGTCTTGGTGCTGGCGGCTGCCATCTGGGCCTACACGGGTGTCACCGGCTCGTACTACCTGGGTACCTACCAGGGCAATGTCGCCGTCTGGCGCGGCCTTCCCGGCAAGCCGCTCGGACTCAAGCTTCACTGGCTCGAAAGCGAAACCAGTATCAAGCTGTCCGACCTGCCCGAAGACACGCAAAACCGCCTCAAGGCGGGTATTCCGCAAACAAGTGTCGACGATGCGCAGGACACGATATCCAAGTACCGCCACCAGATCGACGAGGAGCAGACCCGCCAGGTGATCGACGCGCAAACGATTCGCGACAACACCGACCAGAGATCGACCTCCGAATCAGATTCCGAGAAAACCGCCGAACAGTCCGCCGAGGCCGAAGCCTCCGATAAGAATTAGAAAGGGAGTGCCGCTTATGAGTCGCCGCAACACCGAACTGCTCTTGCTCATCGCCTCGGCGTTCCCCGTCATCCTGCTGTATGCGATGTACGTGCTCACCGCGGGCGCCGCCATCTCCTTTGAGACGCTCGCCGTGCCGATCGGCCTCTTTGCCGCCTTCGCCGCGGCACATATCGCCGTGCGCATCTTGGCGCCCGGCGCCGACCCCGCCATCCTACCCATCGTATTTATACTTTCGGGCATCGGCATCACGTTCGTGACACGCCTCGCCCCCGCTCTCGCCATCTCACAGCTCATCATCCTGTTTGTCTCGGTGGCCCTGATGGTGGGAACGCTCGCACTGGTCAAAAACCTCGACGTGGTCATGCGCTACAAGTACACCTTTGGCATCATCGGCATCATCCTGCTGATGCTGCCCATCTTTATCGGCACCACGATCTCGGGCTCCAAGCTGTGGATTCGCATCGCGGGCTTTACCATCCAGCCTGGCGAGTTCGCCAAGGTCTTTATCGTGCTGTTCCTGGCCGGGTACCTGGCCGAGAACCGCGAGCTGCTCTCCATCTCCAACCGCAAGATCCTGGGCTTTAAGATCCCTCGCCTGCGACTGCTGCTGCCGCTGTTTGCCGTGTGGGGTGTGTGCCTGCTCGTCGTCGTCTTCGAACGCGACCTGGGTTCGGCCGTGCTGTTCTACACCATCTTCTTGCTGATGCTCTACGTTGCCACGGGGCGCTTTTCGTATGTCGTTATCGGCCTTGCGCTCTTAGCCGTTGGAGCTGTGGGCGCCTACAAGTTCCTGTCTCACGTTCAGGTGCGTTTCCAGGTTTGGGTCGATCCGTTTAAGGACGCCCAGGGCCAGGGCTACCAGATCGTCCAGTCGCTCTTCTCGCTTGCCGATGGCGGCCTGGTCGGTGTTGGCATCGGCAACGGCATGGCCAACAACATCCCCGTCGTCGAGTCCGACTTTATCTTTTCGGCTATCGGCGAGGAGATGGGCCTTTTGGGCGGCGGCGCCGTGCTCATCCTGTTTATGCTTTTTGCCGTGCGTGGCCTCACCACGGCTGCCCGCGCTAAATCCGACCTTGCCGCCTTTAGCGCCACCGGTCTTACGGCAGCCATCAGCTTCCAGGCCTTCTTGATCGTTGGCGGCGTAACCCGCCTGATCCCGCTGACCGGCGTCACCCTGCCCTTTATGAGCCAGGGCGGCTCCTCGCTGCTGGCAAGCTTTATCATCGTCGCGCTCCTGCTGCGCGCCGGTGACGAGGCGACCGGACGCGAGGCCGAGCTTACCGGCACCGGCACCATGGCCGCCATCACCGATGATCAGGTCGCATCTGCCGCCGCCCCGACGGGCACGCGCTTTGCCACCTCGTCTTCCTACGGCAGCGGCAGCCATTCCGTCGGCTCGCGCATGCGCCGTCGCCTGCTCGACACGCCTGAATCCGGTGTGCTCGGCCGCGTTGCGCTCGCCAACCGTCTAACCCGTGCGGTGCTCGCCTTTACGGCGCTGTTCGCCATCCTTATCGGCAACCTCACCTATGTCCAGGTCATTAAGGCCAAGGACTATCAGGACATGCCGACCAACAACCACACCATCGCCCGCTCCAAGTACATCCAGCGCGGCTCCATCATCACGTCCGACGGCGTGACGCTGGCCGAGTCGCTGCAGCAGGAGGACGGCACCTACGTACGCTCCTACCCCAACGGTAACCTGGCAGCGCACGTGGTTGGCTACGTGAGCCAGCAGTATGGCACCACCGCCATCGAGAGCGTCATGAACGACACGCTCACCGGTTCTAAGGACTACTCCAGCTGGAACAACGCCATCGCGTCGCTCGCGGGCCAGACCCAGCCGGGCAACACCGCCAAGCTCACCATCGACTCGCGTATCCAGACGGCGGCCGAGCAGGCACTCAAGGGCTTTAAGGGCGCTGTAGTGGTCATCGACCCGCGTACCGGCGCGGTACTCGCATGTGCCAGCTCGCCCACCTACGACAACACCAACATCGACGCCCTGCTGCAGGCGGGCGGCGGCGAGGACGGCTCCATGTACAATCGCGCCATGGACGCGCTGTACACGCCGGGCTCCACGTTTAAGGTCGTTACGCTTTCCGCGGCACTCGAGACCGGTACCGCCAGCCTTACCAGCACCTACCAGGCGCCCGGCTCCATGGACATCGGCAACGCACCGGTCACCAACTATGCCAACGAGAGCTACGGCACCATCAGCCTGCAGCAGGCCTTTGCCGTGTCCTCCAACGTCGTCTTTGGCCAGGTGGCAAACGAAGTTGGCGCAAACACGCTCGTGCAGTTTGCCAACGCCTTTGGCTACGGCCAAAAGCTCGGCCAGGACCTGACCTCCGCGGCCTCCATCATGGCCGACCCGTCGCTCATGACCGAGTGGGAGACCGCCTGGGCCGGCGCCGGCCAGCCTGTCGGCATGGACCACACGCCCGGGCCGCAGACCACCGTCATGCAAAACGCCGTGATTGCCGCCGCCATCGCTAACAGTGGCGTGGTCATGGACCCGTACTTTGTAGCCCAGGTACTCGCCCCGGACGGAACTGTGGTCAAGACCACGCAGTCCCGCTCGCTGGGTCAGGCCGTCAGCTCCGCCACGGCCGACCAGGTCAAGCAGGCCATGCTCGCCGTCGTCCAGTCCGGTACCGGCACCGATGCCCAGGTCCCCGGCGTCAAGGTCGCCGGCAAGACCGGCTCGGCCGAGACCGGCGGCACCAACGTCAACTCGATGTTCGTTGGCTTTGCACCTTACGATTCACCCACGGTCGCCATCTCGGTGGCCTTGGAGGATTACGACAAACACGACGTCAAGGCGGCCAAGATTGCCGGCATCGTCCTGACCGCGGCGCTCGCCGCACAGGGAGCGTGATGCCCATGATCGAATCGGACACCCGAGGCGCGCCGCGGCCGAAGAGTTAGCGGCAACGCGCCACACGGCCCCAGCGGCCACATCGTAGGTACTACACACATCGTTGAGCGAATAGTTATGTTAGGAGCAGGAATGGAACAGAGGGTCCTCGGGGGAAGATACCTCCTCAAGGATAAGGTGGGGACAGGCGGCATGGCGACCGTCTACCGTGCACAGGACCAGGTCCTCGACCGCACGGTTGCCGTCAAGATCATGCTACCGCAGTATGCTGGCGACGCAACCTTCGCCGCACGCTTTAAGCAGGAGGCCCAGGCAGCAGCCGGTCTCTCCTCCCCCTATATCGTGGGCGTCTACGATTGGGGCAAGGACGGCGACACCTATTACATCGTCATGGAGTACCTGCGCGGTACCGACCTTAAGAGCGGCATCAAGAGCCACGGCGCCCTCGACCCCAAGAAGGTCGCCCAGATCGGCTCGCAGATCAGCTCCGCGCTTTCGGTCGCTCACAAGCATGAGATCATCCACCGCGACATTAAGCCGCAGAACATCATGGTGCTGCCCGACGGCAACATCAAGGTGATGGACTTTGGCATCGCGCGCGCCAAGAACAGCCACCTCACGCAAGACAACAACGTGCTGGGAACCGCCCACTACGTCAGCCCCGAGCAGACCCGCGGTCAGGACCTCGGCCCCACCTCGGATATCTACTCGCTGGGCGTCGTGATGTACGAGTGCGCCACCGGCCGCGTGCCCTTTGACGGTGATGACGCCATCTCGGTCGCACTCAAGCAGGTCAACGAGCTGCCTATTCCGCCGAGCCAGATCAACTCCGGTGTCGACGCCGACCTTGAGCGCATCATCCTCAAGTGCATGGAGAAGGACCCGGCAAACCGCTTCCAGACCGCTGACGAGCTGCGTCAGGTGCTCAACAGCTACCTGTCCGGTCGTGCCGTCAACATCTCGGAGCCCACGCGCATCATCGGTGCCCCCGGCGAGCTTGGCGCCACCAAGACTCGCGAGCTTTCCGATCAGACGCGCGCCATGGTGCGTCCCGTCTCGGGCGTGAGCGGCCAGAATACCGCCCGTAGCTCGGTTTCGGGTTCCACCGGCTCCTACGAGGTCGAAAAGCCCAAATCCAACAAGAACAAGATCATCGCCGCCGTGGTGGCAGCCGTTGCCGTCATCGGCATCGTGGTGGCCTTTGCCACAGGACTCTTTGGCGGCGAGCAGGTCACCGTTCCCGATGTACTGGGCAAGGACCAGCAGACTGCCGTCGAACTGATCAAGGAAGCCGGCCTCGAGGTCGGCACCATCGACCAAAGCTACAACGACGATGTCGACGAGGGCAAGGTCGCCGAGCAGACGCCCAACGGCAACACCAAGAAGGCCAAGGGCACTAAGGTGAACCTGGTAATCTCCAAGGGCCCCAAGCCCTCCGAGAAGGTTGAGGTTCCCCGGCTTGTCGGCCTGACCAAGGACCAGGCAGAAGCCGCGCTGGCAAGCGTTGGCCTGAAGGGCAACGCCTCCGAGGAGGCCAACGAGGCCGATGAGGGCCAGGTCTTTGAGCAGGGCACCGAAGCCGGTAAGGAAGTCGCGAAGGGCACGACCATCTCGTACAAGGTCTCCAGCGGCCCGGATACCACGTCCGTCCCCGACCTGACCGACATGACCGAGGCCCAGGCGCGCAACGCCCTCGATATGGCAGGCTTTGGCGTCGACGTGAGCTACCAGGAGAACGACTCAGTTACCGAGGGAACCGTGATCAGCTGGAACCCCAGCGGCAAGCAGAAGCCCGGCGCCACGATTACCGTCGTCATTGCCAAGAAGTCCGGCAAGGCCAGCGTTCCGGGTAACCTGTACGGCAAGAGCATCTCCGCCGCCGTCACCGCGCTCAACAACGCCGGGTTCTACAACATCGCGTTCTGCGACCAGAACGGCAACCCCGTGAGCGGCAACGAAAACGCCACCGTTACGGGCGTCTCCCCCACCGGCAAGCAGTCCACCGACAACACGATTACGCTGACGGTTTCGATTTCTGGCTCGGGTTCGGGCTCTGGCTCGGGCACGAGCACGGGCGACGATTCTGGTACGACCAACTAGTCGCCGCCCCACCGCCCATTACGGCTCCCGCCGCAAACATATTCGCTCACAGGCGCCCGCTTGCTCCCCCAGCAAGCGGGCGCTTCGTTTTTGACATGACATGAACCAGAAGAGCCCGGTACCGTGGCGGTGTACCGGGCTCGACAAATCTCTGGTGCCCCCGGGCGGATTCGAACCGTCGACACCCGCTTTAGGAGAGCGGTGCTCTATCCCCTGAGCTACGGAGGCATGCTGTACTAGTGTAGCAGATTTACGCCGCTGTAATGCAACGTATAGCCACTCTTCGAAGTTGCGGTGGAACAGCCCTCCGGAAAGTGCGTCCCACTATCCAGGCAAATTCTGGGTCAGACTTTCCCCATGAGACTTCGCTGGGAAACTGTGACCCAGAATTTCGGCTCGAAACGGGACACGGTTTCCCAAACGACCCCGTTCCGGAAACTACATCCCGGAATCGACGCTCGAACTGGGATGCACTTTCCCGATCGAGCCACATGGGAGACTGCGCCCCACTTTGAGGGGGCGCTCTTTAATGACTACTTGCCTTTGTGGAAAAGGTTTTTGATAACGGAGGGGATGCTCTTGGCGCCCTTGGCAGTCACATCGATAAAGTCGGGCGAACGCACGAGCTTATCCTCGTCGACGTACTTGCGGACAGCACGAAGCGTCTCTTTGTCGTCGCGCGTCGAAAACGTAAAGTGACCGTTGTCCTTGGTGAAGATGGCAAAACGCGTGATCTTCTTGGTGCCGCGTAAAACCTCGGCGGCAATATAGTCGACCTCGTCCCACGGGATTTGAATATAATCCTCGGGATTGCGCTCGTTGTAATACTCGAACGCCTTATTGCCCACCATCACGTTACCGTGGCTGGTAAGCCCCATCAGGCAGGTTGCCGGCGTTGCCAGATCGACCGTGCTGTTCTGAGATTGCGCCATGCGCGCCTCGCCCTCCAAATAAAACAATCGGACCGCATCCAGTGTACCCACCGGGTGCGGTCCGTTTCAATGGCTCAAAAGCCCTTGCCTAGCAATTCTCGGTCTTAAGCCGAAGCGTGCTTACATGAAGCCGCAGAAGCGACCGATGATGCCGACGGCGAAGAGAGCCAGGATGATGACGATCGGGCTGACCTTCTTCTTGAGGAGCTTGCAGACCAGCAGGGTCAGGCACACGGCGGCAAGGCCGGGGATGAGCTGATCGAGGTTGGCCTGAAGCGTGGTGACCTTCATCTGATCAAGGGCGGTAGCACCGACGGAGTTGTACATCGTCAGCGCTTCCTTGATACCCTCGGAACCGGAGGGCAGGCTAGCCCAGTCGATAAAGGCGCCAGCAGACTGCTTGACCGTGGAGACGATCGGGGTGAAGGAAATGGACACCCAGCGCTCGACCAGGGCGCCGATGATGAACATACCCAGGATGGAAGCGCCCTCGGTGACCTTGCCCATCAGACCACCGGAGAGGTCCTTGGCGATGGAGGAGCCGACCTTGTAGCCAAACTCCTGCGTGTACCACAGGAAAGCGTAACGGATGATGTTCCACGCGAAGAAGAACAGCAGCGGACCGACGATGCTGCCGGACATGGCCAGGGAAGCGCCCAGAGCACCCAGAATCGGGCGAAGGGTGAACCAGAAGACGGGGTCGCCGACGCCGGCGAGCGGGCCCATCATACCGACCTTGACGCCCTGAATGGCGACGTCGTCAATCGGGGCACCGTTGGCGCGCTCCTCCTCGAGAGCGAGGGTAACGCCAATGACGGGGGCGGAAACATAGGGGTGGGTGTTATAGAACTCCAGGTGGCGCTTAAGAGCGGCAATCTGGTCATCCTTGCTGGTGTAGAGCTTCTTGATCGCAGGGATCATTGCGAAGCACCAGCCGCCGTTCTGCATACGCTCGTAGTTCCACGAGCCCTGAAGGAACTGATGACGGAAGCAAACCTTCTTGCGGTCAGCCTTGGTGAGCTGAATCTTGTTCTCTGCCATATGTATCACTCCCCTCCTACTCGTAATCGTTCAGAATGTCGCCGAGCGGGTCGCCGGAGCCACCGCCCATGCCGCCACCCTGCTTGGCCAGATCCTTAAGGCCAAGGTAGATGAGGGCAAGGGAGATGCCGATGAGACCAAGGGCGATCAGCGTGAGCTGAGGGATGGCAGCAAGGACAAAGCCGAGGACGAAGAACGGCCAGGTCTCCTTGGTGGCCATCATGTTGATGACCATGGCGTAACCGACGGAAGCGACCATGCCGCCGCCGACAGCCATGCCGCCGGACAGCCAGTCGGGCATAGCGTTAAGCGCGTTGGTAACGGCCTCGGCCGGGATGACGCACAGAAGCACTGCCGGGATGGCGATACGAAGGCCCTGCATGAGGATGGCAGCATACTGCCAGCGCTCGATGCCGGAGAAGTCGCCCTTCTCGGCGCAACCGTCCATGGCGTGAGCGATAGCGGTAGCAATGGTACGGCAGATCATGGTCAGGAACAGACCAGCGACCGACAGCGGGACGGCGACGGCGATAGCGGTGGTAACGGCCTTGGCCGAATCGGTGGCGCCACCGTTGAGGGCGAGCACCATGATGATCGAAGAAGCGACCGAGGCCAGAGCGGCGTCAGGCGCGACAGCGGCGCCGACGTTAGCCCAGCCAAGGGCCATCATCTGGAGCGAACCGCCCAGGAGGATGCCCTCCTGAAGGTGACCGGTTACGAGACCGATAAGCGTGCATGCCACGAGCGGCTGATGGAACTGGAACTCATCCAGAATGCCTTCCATACCGGCAAGCAACGCGACAATCGCAACAAGCAGAATAGTGATTGCAGACATGTATCGGACCCTCCTTTACTATGCTTGAGCGGCCAGTTCGGCCTTAGCTTTCTTCAACATGGCGTCGAGATCCTCGGAGGAATCCGAAGGAACCTTGCGGACCTCGAACTTGACGCCCTTGGCCTTGAGAGCCTCGAGAGTCTTGACATCGTCATCGCCCATAGCGACGGCGTTGGTGACGACGACCTTGCCCTTGGAGTGAGCCATGGAACCGATGTTGACTTCCTTGATGTCGACGCCGGCCTCGATGGCCTTGAGCAGATCCTGCGGGTTCTCAAAGAGCAGCATGGCCTTGGTGTCACCAAAGCGCGTGTCCTTGACGACCTCGGCCATCTTCTTGATGGGCACGACGTTGGCATGGACTCCCGGAGGGGCAGCCTGCTCGATCATGGTCTTACGGAGCTCGTCGTGAGCAACGCCGTCGGAAACCACGATGATGCGGTTGGGGTTGATCTGCTTGGTCCACGTGGTGGCCACCTGACCATGAAGCAGACGGGTGTCGATACGGACGTGGGCGATCTTGATGTGCCCATCGCCGATGACCGTTCCCGGAGGGATGGCGCCTGCAGGAGCAGCGGCGGCCGCAGCCGGCTTCTTCTCCTCGGGCTCCAGAGACTCGGGCTTGACACGCACGCCAGCCTTAGCCTCAGTCACGAGATGTTTTGCGATCGCATGTGCAGTGTTCTTTGCGTCAAAGCGCTGCGAATATGCCTCGATGAGCATAGGCAGGTTGACACCGGTGACGATAGCCCAGGAATCGTGGCCCTCGATGAGCCCGCTGATCTGGTTGAACGGCGTGCCGCCCCACAGATCAACGAGGAAGAGCACCTGCTCCTGGTCTTCGAAGGAAGCGATTGCTTCCTCGACCTTGGCACGGAAGTCGTCGGGGCCCATGCTCGGCTCGAGCGAGACCACGGCAACAGACGGCTGATCGCCAAAGACCATCGAGCCCGTCTGCTTGATTCCAGCTGCCAAGTCCCCGTGGCTAGCAAGAACAATACTTACCATCACATAACCTCCTTTTTGTCTACGTAATTCCTACACGACAGTTATGGAGTATAGCTGCAAATACAGCAGAATTGTTTGAAAAACTGCAAAAGGTAGCATTATTTGTTTAAACGTCTTGTTTTGTTACAAGCTGATTACATTCCAGTATTTTGGCTGATTTGCTGCTGAGGATTGATAGCTGATCTATTTACATGACCGAATTGAGCACGCTGTTCATTATTGCCGGTTTTAAACAGACACAAATGTGCTCGCGTTGAGGCTATTTCGTTTAAACAGATGGTGCTTGACTAATGGTAAGAAATATGATCTAGCAAAGTAGTCGTTAGGGACGTTCTTTAATGACTAGTCGTTTAAGAACGTCCCCAACGACTAAGTTAGGCGATGTGGAGGGGGTTGGCGGCGTCGACGGCATCGGGGGCATCGGATAGGCCGTCGGGGGCAGCGTCTGTCGGGTCCTCGTCGGGGGTCTCGATCTGCTTGATCATGACCTCCTGGCCCTGCAGCAGATAGGTCTCGCCGCTACCGCAATGGGGGCAGGTCTTGCCGTGCTCGACCGTCGCGTAGTCGCAGCCGCACGCCTCGCAATGCGTCACGGCCTCGACAGGCTCCACAATAAGCTCCGCGCCCTGCGTGATAGGCTTTTTATCTGCCGCCCAGCGCCAAGCATCAAGCAGCAGATCGGGAACGACGCCCGAGACCTCGCCCAGGAGCAGCGTCACGCTCGAAACGCGACTCACGCCATTGGCGCGCGCCACATTCTCGACATCGCGAATGATGTGATAGACGATTCCTAATTCATGCACTTTTTCTTCCGCCGTTCTAACGAACGGCGGTCGACTTGACGCTGCGCGAGCCCCAGACGGACGATCTGCCTTTCAATCGTCGGGCATGGGCAAAAGCCCTATGCCCTCCTCTTTCAAGGCACCTCGCCACGCCTGGGACTCGCTCGCTGTCCAACCGTTCTCTACGCCGTTCTCTTGTTTGTTGCGTTTTTTATTTCTTCCCAAATTTGATTTTGATCGCACGCTTCAAAGCGTACTTGCCGAGGCTGGGGAGCTTTTGCTCGTATTTGACCATCGTGGAGCACTCGGGGCGGTCGCGATCCAGATGGATGGCGTCAAACGCGCACTTGGTGGTGCACAGGCCGCAGCCGATGCACTTGTTGGGGTCGACGATCGAGGCACCGCAGCCCAAGCAGCGAGCGGTCTCGGCGCGCACCTGCTCCTCGGTAAAGGTCTCGACGTACTCGCTAAAGGGCGCAGCCTTCTCGCGCTCGCGGTCGACACGTGCCACCTCGCGGCTTGCGTTGTCATAGCTCTCAATCACAACATCGTCGCGGTCAAGCGCGGTGTAGCGGCGCTGGTTGCGGCCGATGGTGAGCGTGGAGCCCGGCTGCACAAAGCGATGGATGGACACGGCGGCCTCGTGACCGGCGGCGATGGCGTCGATAGCAAAGCTGGGACCGGTGTAGACGTCGCCGCCCACAAAGATGTCGGGCTCGGCGGTCTGGTACGTCTGCGGATCGGCAAGGGCACCCTGGCTGCGGCCGAGCTCCACCTTGGAGCCAGCCAGCAGGTCGCCCCACACAATGGACTGGCCAATCGACATGACGACACGGTCGGCATCGACACGGCGCAAGTCGTTCTCGTCATACTCGGGCGCAAAACGGCCCTCGTCGTCAAAGACACGCGTGCAGCGCTTAAAGGTGATACCGCACACACGACCGGCCTCGTCCAGGTGAATCTCCTTGGGGCCCCAGCCGCAGCTAATGTGCGCGCCGTCCTCAATGGCCTCGCGACGCTCCTCCTCGCTGGCAGGCATCTTGACCTCGCTCTCCGGGCAGAACATCTCAACGTGCTCGGAACCCAGACGGCAGGCGTTGCGCGCGACATCGATGGCCACGTTGCCGCCGCCCACCACGATGGTGCGCCCGGGCAGCGCGTCGATCTTGCCGCTGTTGACCTCGCGCAAAAAGTCGACGGCCACGGTCACGTCCTCGGCATCCTCGCCCGGAATACCGGCAAGGCGGCCACCCTGGCAGCCAATGGCCACGTAAAAGGCTTTAAAGCCCTGCGCGCGAAGCTCGTCGAGCGTCACATCGCGACCGACCTCCACGCCATAGCGGAACTCGGCGCCCATCAGGCGAATGACCTCGACCTCGGCCTCGATAACGTCCTTCTGCAGCTTAAAGCTGGGAATGCCGTAGGTGAGCATGCCGCCCGGGCGCTCGTTTTTCTCGAACACGACGGGCTTGTAGCCCTTCTCGGCCAGATAGAAGGCGCAGGACAGACCGGCCGGACCGGCGCCGATGATGGCGATCTTCTGGTCGAAGCCGCCGGCACGCGTCGGGGTCACCACAGGTGGGACATAGCGAGTCGCGGCATCCAGATCGCGCTGGGCGATAAACTTCTTGACCTCGTCGATGGCCACGGCCTCGTCCACGCGACCGCGGGTGCAGGCATCCTCACAGCGGCGGTTGCACACACGGCCGCAGATAGCGGGCAACGGGTTCTCGCGCTTGATGAGCGCCAACGCCTCGTCATAGCGGCCCTGCGCCGCGAGCTTCAAATAGCCCTGAACGGCAACGTGCGCGGGGCAGGCCGTCTTGCAGGGAGCGGTGCCGGACTCATGCGTCTCGATACGGTTGTCGTTGCGGTAGTTGGGCGACCACTTGGTGTGGTCCCACTTGGTGGCATCGGGCAGCTCCTGGCGCGGATACTCGGGCACCTGTCCGCCAGCCTTTTTGCTACAGAGCTTCTGGCCCAGTTTGGCGGCGCCGGCCGGACACACCTCAACGCAGCGACCGCAGGCCACGCACTTGTCCTTCTCGACCTTGGCGACGTAGGCCGAGCGCGACAGGTTGGGCGTGTTGAACAGCTGCGAAGTGCGCAGGGCGTAGCACACGTTGACGTTGCAGTTGCAGATGGCGAAGATTTTGTTCTCACCGTCGATGTTGGTGATCTGGTGCACAAAGCCGTTGTCCTCGGCCTGGCGCAGGATGTCGTAGACCTCCTCGCGCGTCACATAATGGCCGCGGTCGGTCTCGACCACGTAGTCGGCCATATCGCCCACGGCGATGCACCAATCGGCCGGGTCGTCGGCGCAGCCCTCTCCCATCACGCGACGGCTCGCGCGGCAGCTGCAGGTGCTAGCGGCATACTTACCCCTTGATTGTCATTTTCATTGCAACAGCCTCAGGACTCAGCGCAACGCGTTGCGC
>URPB01000012.1:0-32322 GCA_900549575.1 uncultured Collinsella sp. | reverse complement strand
TGGGCTCGGAGATGTGTATAAGAGACAGGTACGAGACCGCTTCCCGTCACTACGCTCACGTTGACTGCCCGGGCCACGCTGACTACGTCAAGAACATGATCACCGGCGCTGCTCAGATGGACGGTGCTATCCTGGTCATCGCTGCTACCGACGGCCCCATGGCTCAGACTCGCGAGCACATCCTGCTCGCCCGTCAGGTCGGCGTTCCCTACATCGTCGTCTTCCTGAACAAGTGCGACATGGTCGACGATGACGAGCTTATCGACCTCGTCGAGATGGAGACCCGTGAGCTCCTCTCCGAGTACGATTTCCCCGGCGACGACATCCCCGTCATCCGTGGTTCCGCTCTGGGCGCTCTCGAGGGCGACGCCAAGTGGATGGACGCTATCCGCGAGCTCATGAACGCCGTCGACGAGTACATCCCGACGCCTGCTCGTAACAACGACCTCCCGTTCCTGATGGCCGTTGAGGACGTTATGACCATCTCCGGCCGTGGTACTGTTGCTACCGGCCGTGTCGAGCGCGGTGAGCTCAAGCTCAACGAGCCCGTCGAGATCGTCGGCATCAAGGATACCCAGAACACCGTCGTTACCGGTATCGAGATGTTCCGTAAGTCCATGGACTTCTGCGAGGCTGGCGACAACGTCGGTCTGCTGCTCCGCGGCATCAAGCGCGAGGACATCGAGCGCGGCCAGGTTCTCTGCAAGCCCGGTTCGGTTACCCCGCACACCAAGTTCACCGGCGAGATCTACGTTCTGACCAAGGAGGAGGGCGGCCGTCACACCCCGTTCTTCGATGGTTATCGTCCTCAGTTCTACTTCCGTACCACCGACGTTACCGGTACGGTCAAGCTCCCCGAGGGCACCGAGATGGCTATGCCTGGTGACCACATCACCATCGAGGGCGACCTCATCCACCCGATCGCCATGGAGGAGGGCCTGCGCTTCGCTATCCGCGAGGGTGGCCACACCGTCGGTTCGGGCATCGTCTCCACGATCATTGAGTAAATTAGCTCTCTGATAGTTGACTTAGAGAACCCGGCACTTATATGGGTGCCGGGTTCTTTTCTGCAATGGATATTGAGCCGTTGCTGGTGTCGAGAGGATCAATAATGGTCCTGGTTGCACCGTCGATTAGCTCTCGATGGCTTCATTGATGTGTTCCAAATATGAATGGATCCACCGAGAACCAATTGATTCGAGGTTTTCATTGACAGCACTTACATAGAGCTGATAAAGTACCATCTCGTGCCCGTACGGGGCGGAAATGAAAGGTTCAGGATAAATGCGTACTCTAGTTACTCTTGCGTGCACTGAGTGCAAGCGCCGCAACTATACGACCACCAAGAACAAGTCGAACATGCCTGATCGTATGGAGATCAAGAAGTATTGCCCCTGGTGCCGTCACCATACGCTGCACAAAGAGACTCGCTAGTCTCTAGTCATATACGCCAGTAGTTCAATTGGTAGAGCATCGGTCTCCAAAACCGAGTGTTGAGGGTTCGAGTCCTTCCTGGCGTGCCAGTCATTATTCCGTAAGCTCCCAATTGGGGGCTTACGGTTTACTCATGTATAAGCGCATTGCGCGGAGGTAACCCAAATGGCCAACAAGAAGAACAAGAAGAAGGCTCAGCAGTCGGCACCTGCCAATAACGCTGCCGCCAACTCCAAGGTTGAGGCCAAGAAGGCCGTTGCCAAGAAGAACGAGAAGGCTGCGAAGTCCAAGAAGAACGAGAAGCCTGGTTTCTTCGCCCGCACCAAGAAGTATTTCGCTTCGGTCAAGTCCGAGATGAAGCGTGTCACGTGGCCCGATAAGAAGGAGCTCGTGAACTACTCTGTCGTCGTTTGCGCTTCTCTGATCGTCGTCGGCGTCGTCATCGCTCTGCTCGATGCTGGCTTTGGCGAGGCTCTTGCTCTGTTCTCTGGATTGAGGGGCTAAACCATGTCTAAGCGTTGGTACGTCGTTCACACTTACTCCGGATACGAGAACCGCGTTAAGTCCGATCTCGAGCATCGCATCGAGACCATGGGCATGCAGGACCGTATCTTTGATATCGAGATTCCTATGGAGCGCGTCACCGAGATTAAAGAGGGTGGCAAGCGCGAGACCAAGGATTCTAAGATTTTCCCGGGTTATGTCCTGGTCCGCATGGAGATGGATGACGATGCTTGGACGTGCGTTCGTAACACGCCTGGCGTCACCGGTTTCCTGGGCGGCAACGGCAAGCCCGCTCCGCTTTCCCGCGACGAGTACAACAAGATGACTCGTCGTCCCGGTAAGGGCGATTCGCCCAAGCGCACTTCGGTCGATATTCAGGTCGGCACGTCTGTCCGCGTCACCGATGGCCCGCTTACCGACTTTGATGGCAAGGTCTCCGAGGTTAACACCGAGGCAGGCAAGCTTAAGGTCACGCTGATGATCTTTGGCCGCGAGACGCCGGTTGAGCTCGACTTTAACCAGGTCGCTGTCATCGCTTAAGTTTTCGTCCGTTCGCGCGAGCGTGCTTCTTCTGTGACTGCTCATCTCAGGAGTGCTTCTAACACGTGCGTGCTTACGATATAGCAAGTACTTCACACTCGTGATTCGAAAGGAATGACCATGGCTGAGAAGAAGGTTGCCAACGTCATTAAGCTCCAGATTCCTGCTGGTGCAGCTAACCCCGCTCCTCCCGTCGGCCCCGCCCTGGGCGCTGCTGGCGTGAACATCATGCAGTTCTGCCAGGCCTTTAACGCCGAGACGCAGGACAAGAAGGGTGACATCATCCCCGTTGAGATCTCTGTCTACGAGGATAAGTCCTTCTCCTTCATCACCAAGACCCCGCCGGCGGCTCACCTCATCAAGAAGGAGCTGAACCTCAAGTCTGGTTCTGCTAAGCCCCAGGCTGACAAGGTCGGTCAGCTCTCCCAGGAGCAGCTCACCAAGATCGCCGAGATCAAGATGCCGGACCTCAATGCCAACGACATTGACGCCGCCAAGAAGATCATCGCCGGTACCGCCCGTTCCATGGGCGTCACCATCGCTGAGTAGCGATTTCTTTAGGTAATAACGGGTGCTCCGACCGGGGCGCCCGTTATATGTGTGCAATAGGGCACACGATACGATGTGGGAGGGCTCACGCCCGTTTAACCACAGGAGGTAATGCACATGGCTAAGCATGGTAAGAGCTATAACGCCGCTGCCGAGAAGATCGACCGCGCCACGCTCTACACCCCCCTTCAGGCTGCCAAGCTCATCAAGGAGCTCGACACCGCCAAGTTCGACGAGACCGTCGAGGCTCACTTCCGTCTGGGCATCGATACTCGTAAGGCTGACCAGAACATCCGTGGTTCCATCTCCCTGCCCCACGGCACCGGCAAGACCGTTCGTGTTGCCGTCTTCGCCGAGGGCGAGAAGGCCCGCGAGGCCGAGGCTGCCGGCGCCGACATCATCGGTTCCGACGAGCTCGTCGCCCAGATTCAAAAGGGCGAGATCAACTTCGACGCCGCTATCGCTACGCCGAACATGATGGCCAAGGTTGGCCGCATCGGTAAGATTCTTGGTCCCCGTGGCCTCATGCCGAACCCCAAGCTCGGCACCGTGACCATGGATGTTGCCAAGATGGTTTCCGAGCTCAAGGCCGGCCGCGTTGAGTATCGCGCCGACCGTTACGGCATCTGCCACGTGCCCCTGGGCAAGAAGTCCTTCTCTGAGCAGCAGCTCGTCGAGAACTACGCTGCCCTGTACACCGAGATCCTGCGCGTCAAGCCCTCTTCTGCTAAGGGCAAGTACGTCAAGTCCATCTCCGTGTCTTCCACCATGGGCCCTGGCGTCAAGGTCGATCCCGCTGTCCAGCGTGACTTCCTGGCTGAGTAACTTTTAGTTACTGCCTGAGCAAAGCAAGCATTGCTAAAGAAACCCGGTTCTGCCTCGTGCAGGACCGGGTTTCTTGCTATCTCGGGCCAAAACCGCCACAAAGGTGCCTGTCCCCTTTGTGACGGTTACCAGGGTGTTCTGGCGGTAGAGGACTCGATTGCCTCGTGGCGCTTGAGCTCGCGGCGCATGGTTTGCGAATTGAGCCAAGCTGCCTGCCAGCCACGGATGGGGTAGCTCGCTTCGTCCAGCTCAAACTGCGTATAGCCACAGGCGTTGATGATCGTTGCCCCGCATGCGTGCTGACGTTCGCGTTGAAAGTCGCGACCATAGCATTGGTGCACATGCCCATGCACCATGTACTCGGGATTCCAGGATTCGAGTGCTGTGTTAAAGCATTCGAATCCTCGATGCGGCAGATCATCCAGATCGCCCACGCCGGCGGCGGGTGCATGGGTCAGCAGAATGTCGCAGCCGCCGACCATCCTCACTTTGCGGGACAGCTTGCGCACACGCTTGGCCATCTCGTGCTCGGTATACATGTTGGCACCGTCTCGGTAGCGCATGGAGCCGCCAAGCCCCGCAATGCGGACGCCGCGATACACGTACACGGTGTCTTCGACACAAATGCAGCCGCCCGGTGCATGACGCGCATAGCGGTCATCGTGATTGCCACGCACGTAGATGAGCGGTTTGTTGATGACCGTGACCAAAAACTCAAGATAATCCGGGTCCAGATCTCCTGCGGATAAAATCAAATCGATACCCTCAAAGCGCTCCTTGCGAAAGCACTCCCATAGGCATCGTTCTTCGGTATCGGCTATGGCAAGGATTTTCATAGGGCGCGGACCTTCGGCTCATCGTCGAGTTGCGGAATGGTGCCCACCACGTTGTCGGCCAGCCAGTCCATCTCGACGATTTGCGTGCTCGGCAGCGGGGGAAAGCCCTCGATCTGCACCACGCCGTCTTGGCTATGGAGCTCGCCGCCAAATGGATTGATGGAGCCCTCGACGATGCCATTGCGGAGCAGCTGAACAAGCTTACGCGTCTGATAGGGCAGGCCCGGAGCGTAGCGAATGTCGATGACGCCCGAGCTCATACCATACCAGTAGTTGACGGCACGAACCTGGCTGTCGTCACTGGTCTCATCCCAGGTGCCGTGCAGCAGACTTCGCACCATAAGCTCGTAGTATCGGCCCCAGTTCCATACCGGCATGGCAATGCCGACAACCTTGCCATCGACCAGACGGTGGAGTCCGTAGGCCGTGGGGTCTTCGAGTGACTTTGACATGTCGGCGCCGGTCATGACGCTCGCGCCTTCGCGGCACATGGCCTCGGCAAGGCCTCCAGCGGGCACATCGCCCCAGGTCAGGATAATTTGCGCACGGGGGTCGAGCAGCGAGGCGCCAATCGCAAAGGCGTTGATCTCGCTGAGCGCGCCCGAGGCGAAGACCGACGCGTGGTAACCGATGCGGTGGTTGTCCGCCATGCTGGCGGCAAGGGCGCCCAAGAGAAATTTGGCCTCGTACATCTTGCCAAAGTACGAACGGACGCTTTGGTGGGGAAGGCCGATGGAGCAGTTGAGGAATCGCACCTGAGGATACTCGACGGCAGCCCTGAGCGTGTATTCCATCAGGCGGTGCGAGGTCGAGAAGATGACGTTTGCTCCATGTTTGACAGCCGTTTCCACGGCGGCGTAGAACACGTCCGGATCGTGACAGTCCTCGAACGCCTCGGTACGCACGATGCCGCCAAAGTGCTCGTCGAGATATTGGCGCCCTTGGTCGTGCAGACTATCCCAGCTCGACGTGGCACACGGGTATTCGTGAATAAAGGCGATACGCAGGGGATTGGCTGCTGAATAGACGGTCTTGCCCATAAAGAAGTTGAGCACGCCGGAGGTGGGCTTGGCGGGTGCCTCTTCCTCATCGACGCTCGGCGCTTCGACAAGATCGACCTTGTCCTCGTCATTTTTGCCGGCAATGACCAGCTCGCGCCAAATCTTGCACAGGCGGTTTACGACGATATCAGTCGGCGTATCCAGCAGGCGGTCTTGGTTGTACACGTTGAGGTAGACGAGCATAGCGTCGGCGGGCGTAATGTCCAGATGGTCGCCGCCGGCGCGCAGGTAGGCTCGTTTAAAGAGTAGGAAGGTATGGCGCAGGTAGTCGACCTTTTTCTGTGGCCACTTTTCGACAAGGTCCTGGCCGAGCATCTTGGCGAGCGTCTCATAGCTTCCCTCGCGCGAGAACTCAATCTCGTATAGGGGGCAGACGCGCCAAAACGCGCAGAACTCGCCGTACAGGCGACTTTCGACGGAATCCCATGTGCCGGGGTAGAGGCGGGTGACCTTGGCCGAAACCGTCGGGGCGTCCAGGAATTTGAGGACGCTGACGCGCTTGTTGCCCTCCTGGACGTAGAACCGATGCATGAACTCGGTGACGATGATGGGGTCGCGATAGCCCTCGGTCACCTGGATGTCATAGAGGTTGGACCACTTGCGGGCGAACTCGGTGCTAAATGGCAACAGGGGCATAAAGTTGCACGAAAAGGCTGACTGACGGCCCTTGGTAACCGTGCCGACGACCATTTCGAGCGGAATGTCCCTTAGGCCGACGCTCTCTCGCTGACCTAAGGGGAGCTGGGCAACGAGGCTATCGAGGTCCGTAAGGTACGGGTGCTCGCTTTGGCTGATGGCGTGACGGCGTCCCTGCTCGCCGCGCTTGCGTGCTTGACGATAGGCCTCTTCCATGGTGTCTACTCCCTTAGTCGTTTAAACAACGATATGAACCATGGTACCACGATGCGAAACCACCACAAAGGTGCCTGTCCCCTTTGTGGTGGTTTTAGGCGATGATGGGGGCGATGGCGCGGATGCAGGCGTCGGCTGCCGTGAAGGTGGTGCTATCGTCGCTGACGATAAAGATGATTTTGCCCTTGACGCCAAAGTCGCCGATCTCGCTAAAGAGCACGTACGGCTCCTTGTCAAAGCCAGAGATGGGAAGCACCGCGGCCTTGGTGGCGTCGGTAAGCTCATCTGCCAGCGCATCCAGCGAGGCCCACTTGGACGTGTCCTTTACGGCAACGGGCACGGTAACGCGCCCAAAGGGCATCAAGTGCACGAGCGTGTTCTTGGAGATGTTTGAATTGGGGACGATGATGGTCTGCCCGCAGGCGTCCTCGATGGTCGTATGGCGCCAGGTGATATCTTGGACCACGCCCGACACGCCGCCGACCTCGATATTGTCGCCGGGTTTGATAATGCCCATAAACGTCACCTGCATGCCGCCGATGAGGTTTGACAGCGTGTCCTGAAAGCCGAGCGAGATGGCGATGCCGCCGACGCCAAGAGCGGCGACGAGGGCGTTTGCGTTAATGCCAAAGCAGTTGTCGAGGATAAAGCTGCCGCCGATCGTCCATATGACGGCGCGCGCGATGTTGATGAAGATGCTGGATGAAGGGAGTGGGTTATCGTCGCGGTTAAGCAGGTGGCGCAGGGTCTTGGACGCGACCTTGGCGGCAACGGCGGTTCCGATAGCCAAGATACCTGCCCAGATGATGTTGTGGACCCATCGTTGTGCAAAGAAATGAAGAATTGGCTCAAACAATTCCATGTAGGGAAACCTCCTAATGATCGTCCAACCATGATACCCACCAAAAAGCCCGTCCGATCACATTGGACGGGCTTCTGCGCTCGATATAAGGGTTAACGAAAACCACCACAAAGGTGCCTGTCCCCTTTGTGGTGGTTTTCTAGGTCGTTAGCTCAGCAGCATGCGGTCGTTGGCGAGCTCGCCGCCCGAGACCTCCTCGAACTTCTGGAGCAGGTCGGCGACGGTGAGCGACTTCTTCTCATCGCCGGCCACGTCGTAGATCACGTGGCCTTCGTGCATCATGATCAGGCGATTGCCCAGACGGATGACGTCGTTCATGTTGTGCGTGACCATGAGCGTGGTCAGGTGGTTCTCGTCGACAATCTCCTCGGTCAGGTTGAGCACCTTAGAGGCCGTCTTGGGGTCGAGGGCCGCCGTGTGCTCGTCGAGCAGCAGTAGGCGTGGCTTGGTGAGCGTGGCCATGAGCAGGGTGAGTGCCTGGCGCTGACCACCCGAAAGCAGGCCGACCTTGGCGTTGAGGCGCGTGTCCAGACCGAGGTCCAGGCGCTTGAGCAGCTCAACGTACTCGTCCTTCTCGGCCTTGGTGACGCCCCACGAAAGACCGCGACGCTGGCCGCGGCGCTTGGCGAGGGCCAGGTTCTCGGCGATCTGCATGTCGGCTGCGGTGCCGCGCATGGGGTCCTGGAACACGCGGCCCAGGTACTTGGCGCGCTGCGACTCGCTCAGGCGCGAGATGTCGGTGCCGTCGAGCTCGATAACGCCCGAATCGAGCGGATACACGCCGGCGATCATGTTGAGCAGCGTGGACTTGCCGGCGCCGTTGCCGCCAATCACGGTTACAAAGTCGCCGTCATTCAGGGTGAGGTCGACACCGGTAAGAGCGCGCTTCTCGGTGACGGTGCCCTTGTTAAAGGTCTTTTTGACGTGCGAGAGCTTAAGCATCTGCCTCATCTCCCTTCGTGTAGGAGCTGCGGAGCTTATAGCGCTCCCAAACCACGGGCACGCACAGGGCCACGGCGACGATCACGGCGGAGAGCAGCTTCATGTCGTTGGCGTCCATGCCCAGCTGCAGCACGATGGCGCGGATAAGGAAGTACACCACGGAGCCAAAGACGGCGGAGGCAAGACGGACACTAAACTGCGTGAGGCCGCCGGGCAGCAGACGGCCGAGCACCTCGCCGATAACAATGGCGGCAAGACCGATAACGATGGCACCGGTGCCCATACCAATGTCGGCATACTTTTGGCTCTGGCAGATGAGCGCGCCCGAAAGGCCGATGAGGGCGTTGGAGAGCACAAGGGCGATCATCTTGGTGGAGTTGGTGTTGACGCCCAGGGCGCGGATCATGTACTCGTTGTTGCCGGTGGCGCGCAGCGCCGAGCCAATCTCGGTGCCAAAGAACCAATACAGGATGGCAACGATAGCCACGGCGAGCAGGATGCCCAAGATGATGGCAACGGTGGACTGCGGCAGACCGGTCATATTGCTGACGGCCGAAAACACGGTGCCCTTGGCAAGAATGGGCGTATTGGACTTGCCCATGATGCGCAGGTTGATGGACCACAGGCTGATCTGGGTGAGGATTCCGGCGAGGATCGCGGGAATCTCAAAGACGGTGGTCAAAATGCCCGTGACGGCGCCCGCGATGGCGCCGGCGCACATGCCGGCCAGCACGGCGAGTAGCGGGTCGACGTTGTTATTGACGATGAGCACAGCGCAGACGCAGCCGCCGAGGGCAAAGCTGCCGTCGCAGGTCATATCGGGAATGTCGAGCAGGCGGAACGTGATAAACACGCCAAGCACCATAATGCCCCAGAGGACGCCCTGCGAAACGGCGCCCTGCAATGCAATGAGCATGCTTCATACCTCCTAGGATAGGGTGGACACGTGATTTTCCATAATAGCGGTAACAATGCATAAAAGAGCTGCGGACAGACGTTTTGTTTTACCTGAAACAAGCAGGGCGGACGCCGGTCTACAGCGCCCGCCCCTGTGGCTCAGATATTGAATAACGCAGCTAAAGCGCGAGCACGGGCTCTAGACGCATGCCGCGTATAGTATTACGCGTCCAGAGCGGAAAGGTCGATGCCCAGGGCCTCGGCCATCTCGTCGTTCTTGACGACGACCAGGTCCTTGCTCGAGAGGTGTTTGATCGGCATGTCTTCGGGCTTAGCCTCGCCTTTCAGGATCTTAACGGCCATCTCGCCCGCGGCGTAGCCCAGGTCCTCATAGTTGATGGAGAGGGTGAACAGGCCGCCGGCCATGCACATACCCTCCTCGCCAGTCACGAAGGGGAGCTTGTTCTCCTTGCAGATCTGGCCGACCTGCGAGGCACCCGCGGCGATGGTGTTGTCGGTGGGGGAGTACAGCGCGTCGACCTTGCCCACGGCAGACTCGACGACGGACTGAATCTCGTTGGAGCTCGAGACGGTGAAGTCAGTGTACTCGAGGCCCAGCTTGTCGAGTTCCTTCTTGGCGGCCTTGATCTGGACGTCGGAGTTGGACTCGGCGGTGCAGTAGAGCAGGCCGACCTTTTTAACGTCGGGCAGGACCTTCTGCATCATCTCGAGCTGCTCGGCGACCGGGGTGAGGTCGGAAGCGCCCGTGACGTTGGTGCCCGGCTTGTCGTTGTCCTGGACCAGGCCGGAGGCGGCGTAGTCGGTGATGGCACAGCCCACGATGGGGATATCGGCCGTGGCGCCGGCGGCAGCCTGCGCGGCGGGCGTGGCGATGGCATAAATCAGGTTGACGTTGTCGCCCACAAACTTGTCGGCAATGGACTTACACGTGGACTGGTCGTTCTGGGCGTTCTTCTGGTCGATCTTGACCTTAAGGCCGCTCTTCTTGATGGCCTTGACGAAGCCGTCGTTGGCGGCATCGAGTGCGGAGTGCTCGGTGAGCTGCAGAACGCCGATGGTGTAGTCGGAACCGGCGGCAGCAGAGCCGGAACCAGAGTTGCCGCCGCATCCGGCGAGCGGGGCGAGCGCGAGCAGGCCGGCGGAGACCAGAAGGCTCCTGCGGCTGATGGTGATGTCCTTCATATCATTACCCCCAGTATAAAAATGGCTGGAAACACTGCACTGGGACAAAGTGCAAGTGGAACTATAGTAGCGCTGATGTCCATTTTTACAACAGCCTGGCGGGTTTTTTAATACAGAATCGGATGGGCGGTACGGGTAGTCGAATGGGCGGCGGAGGGTCTTATGCGGCGGAGGAGGTGTCGTCCTCGTCCAGGGCGGCGAAGAGCTTCTTGCCGTCGAGCAGGCGCGTGCTGACGTTTCTCATACGGGCGATCTCGACGGTGCGCAGCGTATCGTCGGTGCCTCGGGCGTCGTAGACCGTTCCCAGCAAATACGAGATGCCATCGCGCTGCCTGATGGCAAAGGGGCGGAGTGTCATCCGTGCTACTTCGGTTTCGCCACGTGCCGTGACGCTCGAAATATCAAAACTCACCGTGGTTCCATGGTCGATGGCCTGCTCGACGAGCTCGCACGTGTCGATGCGCTTGATGGGCGTGCGTGTTGCCTTGGTAGCCTTGCTGCCTGCGCTCGGAACGGGTTCGGGTGTATCGAGGTAGCCGCGAACGTCGGCACTCGCCATGGCAACTAAGTGCTGCGCCATGCTCTTGCGGATAGCGATAGGCGTGGAGCGGTTGCGCATGACCATACCGTGGAGCCGGATGATCTCTTCATCGGTGAGCGGGCGGGTAAGAAGTTTGTAGCCCACGCCGCGTTTGTACTCAATTTCGTATCCGGCATGGCGAAGCGCGGAGATGGCGGTGTAGATGCTGCGCCGCGCCGCCGAGATGGGCATGCGGGCGGGGTCGTCGGGATGGGAGAGGCGCCGGATCAGCTCATCGGAAAGTATGGCCTTGTCTTCGCCGGTGTTTTCGCTCAAGAGCTGCAGGATGCGAACGGCGCGATAGGCTGCCATCGAGGCGGCGCCTCTCGTCGTGGTGTCGTAGGTTTCAACAGCGGCTTCGGTCATCGTGCCCACGTCCTTTCCGTTTTGGGTGGCGACGGTATGGAGCCTAGGACGCGGGGCTTTCCCAGGGGCGCAGGGCGCTCTGGGCGGTCGGTAGTCGTCGGCAAACGGCGGGTTGAGTTTTCAACAGCCCTACTCAACTGACCAAAAACTTGCCAAAAGCTTGACGGATGCTGTTGAAAAAAGCGTCTCTCGACCGATGTCGAGAGGCGCTTGTGCGATGAGCGTTGGCGTGTGGCGACGCGAGCTAGCGTCCGACGATTAGAAGTCGGCGTTGCCCACGGTGCGCGGGTGCGGCAGGACGTCGCGGATGTTGCCCACGCCGGTCAGATACATGACCAAGCGCTCGAAGCCCAGACCGTAGCCGGCGTGCTTGCAGGAACCGTAGCGGCGCAGGTCAAGGTAGTACTTGTACTGCTCGGGATTCATGCCCAGGTCCTTGATGCGGGCCTCGAGCAGATCCAGGCGCTCCTCGCGCTGGGAGCCGCCGATAATCTCGCCGATACCGGGAACCAGGCAGTCGGCGGCGGCGACGGTCTTGCCGTCCTCGTTCATGCGCATGTAGAACGCCTTGATCTCGGCCGGGTAGTCGGTCACGAAGGTCGGGCGCTTAAAGTGCTCCTCGGTCAGGAAGCGCTCGTGCTCGGTCTGCAGGTCGATGCCCCAGCTGACGGGGTAATCAAACTGGTGGCCAGCAGCGACTGCCTGCTCCAGGATTTCGACGGCCTCGGTGTAGGTAACGCGGGCGAAGTCGGAGTTGGCGACATGGTCCAGGCGCTCGAGCAGACCCTTGTCCACAAACTTGTTGAGCATATTGAGCTCGTCGGGGCAGGTGGCCATGACGTCCTTAAGGACGTACTTGAGCATGGCCTCGGCGTTATCCATGTAGTCGTTAAGGTCGGCAAAGGCCATCTCGGGCTCGATCATCCAAAACTCGGCGGCGTGGCGCGTGGTGTTGGAGTTCTCGGCACGGAAGGTGGGGCCAAAGGTGTACACGTCGCCAAAGGCCATGGCAAAGTTCTCGGCATTGAGCTGGCCGGACACGGTGAGGCTTGCATGCTTGCCAAAGAAGTCCTGGCTCCAGTCGACCTCGCCGGACTCGGTGAGGGGCGGATTTTTGGGGTCGAGCGTGGTCACGCGGAACATCTCGCCGGCGCCCTCGCAGTCACTCGTGGTGATGATGGGGGTGTTGACGTAGACAAAGCCCTGCTCCTGGAAGAAGCGGTGGATGGCGGCAGCCGCGACAGAGCGGATGCGGAACACGGCGCGGAACAGGTTGGTGCGCGGGCGCAGGTGCTGCTGGGTGCGCAGGAACTCGACGGTTGCGCGCTTCTTCTGCAGCGGGTAATCCGGGGCGCTCGTGCCCTCGACCTCGATGGAGGTGGCAGAAAGCTCGAAAGGCTGGGGCGCATCGGGGGTCAGCTTGACGGTGCCGGTGCAAATGAGTGCGGCCGAGACGTTTTGATGGGCGATCTCGTCGTAGTTGTCGAGTGCCTCGCGGTTCATGACGACCTGCAGGTCGCGGAAGCAGCTGCCGTCGTTGAGCGTAACGAAGCCAAAGTTCTTCATGTCGCGGACGGACTTGACCCAGCCGGCGACGGTGACGGTCTGGCCGCCGAGCGACTCGGCATCGGCATAGAGCTGCGCGATTTTGGTGCGGTTCACGTATCCTCCCATAACGGTTGAATGATAGTTATCCATACAGTTCGATATTCTAGCAGCTCGGCTCATTTGGGCTATACAGATAAGGCATTGGCGGGATGGTTTTTCAAACGAAAAGCGCCCGCGGCCAAATGGTCGTGGGCGCTTGACGAGGTGCCTTTTGGCTGTGTGGCGCGGGGCCTGGCTACTTGGTCTTGGCAACCAGCAGCGGGTCGCCCAGCTTGACGAGCGGGTTGCCGCCGATAAGCGTTCCAGACTCGCCGACATGGTCGATGCTCTTAAGACGATCGAGCTCGGAGACGATGACGGTCACGATGTCCTCGTGACCAGCGGCCTTAATGGCCTCGCGGTCGAAGCTGATGAGCGGCTGGCCTGCCTTGACCACATCGCCCATCTCGACAAAGCGGGCAAAACCCTTGCCGTTCATTTCCACGGTGCCCAGGCCAACATGGATGAACACGCGCAGGCCGTCCTCGGTAATCATGCCGATGGAGTGGTTGGTGACAGTGGTGGCACCGATGCGGCCGTTGGCGGGCGCATAGATGGTGCCGGTAATGGGCTCGATGCCATAGCCCTGGCCAAGCATGCCCGAGGCGATCGTCTCGTCGGGAACCTCGTTCAGGTTGACGAGCACGCCGTTGACGGGGGCATAGATGACGCCTTCGCGGGTAGCGAAGCTTGCTGCGGGCGGAACGGACGCCTCGCCGGTCGAGGTGAAGGTGGACTTAAGCGAATCGAGCAGACCCATAGTTGCCTCCAACTTAAATAGGCGCATATCGCGCGTTTGGTTTGCCGGAAACGTTTCATATGTGTTTCGCGGCTTGGTCAACGCCCCTATTCTACGCTGCTCAAAGATACCTCTGAACTGGGATTATGTGATATATCAGTTGAAGGGAAACTTATTGCCGGAGTGTTTCTGCGCCACGGGTTCAAGTGGGGTACGCTTGAAGGCAAAAAACAAGGGCGCTTAATTTGCGCGAAGGGAGCACATATGATTGTCGAGAACCATGCGCTGTGGGGCGAGGAGCCGACCGAGGAATATCCGGCGACCTTTACGTATTTGGGTGCCGAGCCGCTGCCCGATAAACCGAATGGCCGCCGCCCTGCCGTGATTATCTGCGGCGGAGGTGCGTTTACGCATATCGCTCCGCATGAGCAGGATCCCGTGGCGTTTGCGTTTTTGGATCACGGCTACCAGGCCTTTGTGCTCAACTATGTGACGAGCGGCACGGGTGACGTAAGTTTTCCGCACCCCCAGGCAGATCTTGCCAAGATGGTCGCCACGGTGCGCGCCAACGCTGACGAGTGGCATGTCGATCCCAAGCGCGTGTGCGTCGTGGGCTTTTCTGCTGGCGGCATGATTTGCGCCTCGCTGGCAACACAGTGGAAGACCGGCCCCTTCGCGGCACTTGCCGGGGCGCGTCCGGACGACATTCGTCCCGATGCCGTGGTGCTGGGCTATCCATTGCTCGACTTTGCCTATGTGCGTGACATGCAGACGCGCGATCCGCGCATTGACTTGCGTGTGCCCAAGACGGGCGGCAAGACGGGGCGCGATTTGCTCAACGACTACCTGTCGATGGTGACGGGCGGCGAGGCAACTGACGAGCATCTGGCCGACATCTGCCCCACCACGCATGTTTCGCGTCAGATGCCACCGACCTTTGTGTGGGGCGTGTCCGACGACAAGACGGCGCCGATCGCGCAGGTATACCCGTTTGCGCAGCGCATGGCCGAGGAGGGCGTTGCATGCGAGATGCACGTCTTCGACCAGGGTGGTCACGGCCTTTCGCTCGGCAACGCCAACACCGCGGTCGACAACGAGGACAAGCAGGTGGCTGTCCGTCCCTGGATCCGTCTGGCCTTCCGCTTCCTGGAACGCCATATGTAAAAGTAGACTACTTGCCCGTTTCAAAAAGTCTGCTTAGAGGAGGAGCCATGCTTGAGGGTACGTATGTGGTTTTGGCCCAGACGCCGGTGGGGAGCAAGCGCGGCGAGGTGACGTTTTCACATGGGGTGAACGGCGCGCTCAGGGCAGTACTAAACGTCAGGGGCCTCAATATCGCTCTCTCGGGTGCCCGCGCTGAGTGCGATTTCTTTGAGCTCTCGGGTACTATCTCCCACGTCTTGATGGGCAAGGCGCCCTTTACATGCACGGGGTCGGTTGAGGGTGATCGACTCACTGCTACCGCGCGGTCGGGTTCCATTTCGATCTCGCTGAGCGGTATGCGCAAAGAGCTTTCGGGGCGCACCGCATAAAGTTTGCGCAGGTAAACATCGGTATTTGACTTTATAAAATAGTTCAGAGCGCTATCATTTGTCGTTACGAGTTGGTTAGCCCCGGTAAACGGTTAACCGCGTCTAACGAAAGGATGAGCGCGTGAAGCTCGATACACTCGAGATTGGAAAGGACGCCGTTGTCGCATCGGTGGCATCGGACGATCAGGCACTCCGACAGCATATTTTGGACATGGGCCTAACTCCGGGCACCGAAGTTACCATGATGAAGTATGCCCCCATGGGCGATCCGCTCGAGATTCGCCTGCGCGGCTACGAGTTGACGCTGCGCAAGGACGATGCCGCACGCATTGAGCTCGTGGATGTGCACGACACCGATACCGGCCCGCGCGTTAACGCCGCAATCGGCACGACGGATCACCCGGCCCTGGGCGAAGGGACGTATTCGCCTCGTGCTGCCAAGACGGCCGTGCCCGAGGGCGCACCGCTGCATTTTGCCCTCGCCGGCAACCAAAACTGCGGTAAGACCACGCTGTTCAACCAGCTTACGGGCTCCAACCAGCACGTCGGTAACTTTCCCGGCGTGACGGTCGACCGCAAGGACGGCACCATCCGTAACCATCCCGAGGCAAGCGTTACCGACCTGCCCGGCATCTATTCGCTGTCTCCGTACACGGGCGAAGAGATCGTCAGTCGCCAATTTATCCTGGACGAAAACCCCGATGCCATCATCGACATTATCGACGCCACCAACATCGAACGTAACCTGTACCTGACACTGCAGCTCATGGAGCTCGACCGCCCCATGGTCATCGCGCTCAACATGATGGACGAGGTGACCGCCAATGGTGGTGCCGTAGACGTCAACCTGCTCGAGAGCCTGCTGGGCGTGCCTGTTGTTCCCATTAGCGCTGCCCGCAACGAGGGCATTGGCGAGTTGGTGGATCATGCCTTGCACGTGGCGCGGTTCCGCGAGCGCCCCGGTCGCCTGGACTTCTGCGCGCCCGATGGTCCAGACGGCGGCGCGCTGCATCGCTGCATTCACGGCATCGCCAACCTTATCGAGGACCATGCCGCGACGGCGCATATCCCGGTGCGTTTTGCGGCGACCAAGCTGGTTGAGGGCGACGAGCTGGTGACCGAGGCGCTTCATCTGGACCGTAACGAACTTGACGCCATCGAGCACATCATTACCCAGATGGAGGGTGAGGCCGGTACCGACCGTCTATCTGCACTGGCTGACATGCGCTTCGGCTTTATCGGCGACGTGTGTGGGCGCTGCGTCGTCAAGCCGCACGAGAGCCGCGAGCACGTGCGTTCCGTCAAGATCGACCGCATCCTGACGGGTCGCTACACGGCCATTCCAGCGTTCCTGGTGATCATGGGTCTCGTCTTTTGGCTGACGTTTGGCGTGATCGGCGCGGCGTTGCAGGGACTTATGGAGGACGGCATCGCTGCCATCATCGCCTCGGCCGATGCGGGCCTCAAGGCGTTCGGCACCAACGACGTGGTGCGCTCGCTGGCTGTCGACGGCGTGCTTACGGGCGTGGGCAGCGTGCTGACCTTCCTGCCGATTATCGTCGTGCTCTTTTTGTTCCTCTCCATTCTGGAAGACTCCGGCTACATGGCGCGTGTGGCCTTTGTCATGGATAAAGTGCTGCGTCGCTTTGGCCTGTCGGGCCGCAGCTTCGTGCCTATGCTCGTCGGTTTTGGCTGCACCGTGCCGGCTATCATGTCGACCCGTACGCTCCCATCCGAGCACGACCGCAAGATGACGGTCATGCTCACGCCGTTCATGAGCTGTTCGGCCAAGTTGCCGGTCTACGGTCTGCTGTGCGGGGCATTCTTCCCGCAGGCGACAGTTCCCGCCATGGTCTCGCTCTATCTGATTGGTATCGTGGTCGGCTGCATTGCCGCCCTGGTGCTCAACCGCACGGCATTTAAGGGCGACCCGGTGCCGTTTATCATGGAGCTTCCCAATTACCGCCTGCCGAGCGTCAAGACGACGGTGATGCTGGCATGGGATAAGGCCAAGGACTTTATTACCAAGGCCTTTACCATTATCTTTGCCGCCACCGTGGTCATCTGGTTCCTCCAGACGTTCGATATCCGCTTTAATGTGGTCGCCGATCAGTCGCAGAGTCTGCTTGCCGGTCTGGGTAGCATCATCGCGCCGGTGTTGGCCCCACTCGGTTTTGGCGACTGGCGTGCGTCGACGGCGCTCGTCACCGGACTCATTGCCAAGGAGAGCGTCATCTCGACGCTCACGGTGCTTTTGGGCGCAACGTCGCCCGCGGCGCTGTCGACCATGTTTTCGCCGTTTACCGCCTACGTGTTCCTGGTCTTTACGCTGCTGTACCCGCCCTGCGTAGCGGCAATCGGCGCCGTCAAGAGCGAGTTGGGCGCGCGCTATGCCGTGGCCGTGTTCGCGTTTCAGGTGACGGTCGCCTGGATCGTGGCGTTTGTCGTGCATTCGGCGGGCATATTGCTGGGGCTGGCTTAGTTATTTATTGATGGCGCAACCTCTGTGTATTGAGTTGATTACGGCCCCGCATCTGTTGCTGACGGATGCGGGGCCGTTGCTATATAATCGCCCATCGCTCAAGACAATCGGAGGGGGTTCCTACATGACTCAGGCAAGACAAGATGGCATCTCGCTCAAGCAGTGGCTCCCGCTTATCGGGCTTGCCTGCTGTTCGTTCGTGTTCAACACATCAGAGTTCATGCCCATTGGCCTTCTGACTGATATTGCCGCATCGTTCTCGCTCACCGAGGCCCAGGCAGGCATCATGATTTCGGTCTACGCCTGGGGTGTCATGCTGCTGTCGCTGCCACTCATGGTGTTTGCCTCGCGCTTTGAGTTCAAGCGGATGCTGCTGGGCGTTTTGGCCGTGTTTTCGCTCGGCCAGTTCTTGTCCGCCTTGGCGCCCACCTATCCTATTTTGGTTTGCGCGCGTCTGGTGGTCGCCTGCGCGCATGCCGTGTTCTGGTCGGTCGCCTCGATCATGGCTTCGCGCCTGGTCGACACCCGCCATGGGGCGCTCGCCATCAGCATAATCGCCACGGGCTCGTCCATCGCGCAGATTTTTGGCCTGCCGATCGGCCGCGCCATCGGGCTGGCCGTGGGCTGGCGCATGACATTCGCCGTGGTCGGTGCCTTCTCTGCCGCCGCGGTGGTGTACCAAGCCGCGGTGTTTCCGGCTATGCCGGCGGGTGAGCGCTTTACCGTCAAACAGCTGCCCGTGCTGCTCAAGAACCCGTTCCTGATCGCGCTCTACGCGGTCACGGTCTTTATGGCAACCGGCTATTATGCGGGTTACAGCTATATCGAGCCGTTCCTGGCGCAGGTCGCGCACGTCGACGCAAGCGCTATTACCATGACGCTGACGGCGTTCGGCTGCTCTGGTCTGCTCGGAAGCTGGCTGTTCGGCCGTCTGTTCGATGGGCATCGCTTCCCGTTCTTGGCTATCACGCTCTCCGGCGTGCCGGTGGCTCTGCTGCTCATGGGTCCGGTTGCACCGTCGCTCGTCGCCGTTCTCGCTGTTTGCGCGCTATGGGGCTGCTGCGCCACGGCCTTTAACGTGGCGTTTCAGGCCGAGCTCATCAAGTACACACCGGCGGATTCGTCGGCCGTCGCCATGTCGATCTTCTCGGGCCTGTTCAATCTGGGTATCGGCACGGGCACCGCAATCGGTGGCGCCGTGGTTTCGGGTCCCGGTATCGCTTGGATTGGCTTCGCGGGCGGGGCGATTACCGTCGTGGGCGTCATCCTCGCCATCACGGTGCTGTTCCCGGCCATACGCCGCGCAAAGCCCGTCGCCTAATCACGTCCCCTCATCAGCTGCGGTGGAATAGCTCCTGTTTAAGGCCTCTGAAGGCCCAAGCAGGAATTATTTCACCGCAACTTATTTTGGGGGAGGGGATACGCGGCGGGCATACAATGGATGTCGTTGTGTTGAGCTTACCGGGAGGTTGCTATGTGGGCATACGAGACGACGTTCTATCAGATCTATCCGCTGGGCTTTTGCGGAGCTCCGCGCGAAAACGCCGCGCCCGTTGCCGAAGATGAGCTCGCCCAGGCTGCCAACGCAGCGCCCAACCCCGATGCGCCCATCATGAAGATCGCCCAATGGGCCGACTACCTGCAAGAGCTCGGCATCGGTGCTGTGCTCATTAACCCGCCGCTCGAATCCGACGGCCATGGCTACGACACGCGCAGCCTGCGCCATATCGACCGTCGCCTGGGTGGGGATGCCGATTTTGCCGCTGTATGCGAGACGCTGCACGCCCATGGCATCCGCGTGGTGCTCGATGCGGTCTTCAACCATGTGGGCCGTGGCTTTTGGGCCTTCCGCGATGTGCAGGAGCGCAAGTGGGACTCGCCCTACAAGGATTGGTTCCACATCAGCTTTGACGGCGACTCCTGCTATGGCGATGGCTTTTGGTACGAGGGCTGGGAAGGCCATTTTGAGCTCGTGAAGCTCAACCTGCAAAACCCCGCCGTGGTCGATTACCTGCTCGAGTCCGTGCGCCGTTGGGCCGACGTCTTTGGCGTCGACGGCCTGCGCCTGGACGTTGCCTATATGCTCGACCGCGACTTTATGCGCCGCCTGCACGCCTTTGCCCGTGAGCTCAAGCCCGACTTTGTGCTGATCGGCGAGACGCTCCACGGCGACTACAACCAGATCGTCAACGACGAGATGCTCGACTCCTGCACCAACTACGAGTGCTACAAGGGCCTGTACTCCAGCTTTAACTCGGTCAATATGTTCGAGATCGCGCACTCGCTGCACCGCCAGTTTGGCGGTGACCCGTGGTGCATTTATCGCGGCAAGCATCTGCTGTCGTTTGTCGACAACCACGATGTGCCGCGCCTGGCGAGCATCCTTACCGACAAGTCCTGTCTGCGCCCCGCTTATGGCATGCTCTTTGGCATGCCGGGCATTCCGTGCGTCTACTATGGCAGCGAGTGGGGGATTCCTGGCGAAAAGGGCGGCCCCGATGGTGACTGGGCGCTGCGACCTGCGCTCGATGAGCCTGCGCCCAACGAGCTGACGGCCTTCATCAAGCAGCTCGCGCACCTGCGCTCGGCAGACGACGCGGCGGCCCGTGCCCTCAACTATGGTGCCTATCGCAACGTGGTGATTCAGAACAAGCAGCTGCTGTTCGAGCGCGCCTGCGACGACGCGACGGTGCTCGTGGCGGTCAATGCCGTGAACGAGCCCTATACCTTTGGAGCCGGCGAGCTCAACGGCTCCTTTGCCGACCTACTTGCCGACGATGCGCCCACGGTCGAGCTTACGGGTACCCTCGAGCTTGCACCCTATGAGGTGCGCTATCTACTGAGGGCCTAGCCCATGCCTGTGTCCGACGAGGGCTATCAACATATTGAGCATGGGTTTGAACCCGTGTTTGACGAGCGCTCGCGCGTTTTGGTGCTCGGATCGTTTCCCTCGGTGCTTTCGCGCGCCAACGCCTTTTATTACGGCAACCCTCAGAATCGCTTTTGGCGTGTGATGGCCGTGTGCCTCGGTGCGCCCGTGCCGCCCAACGAGGGAGACTCTTTGGCGAGCGGCGAGCCCGCGACGCTCGACGCCTCGGTTGCTGCCAAGCGATCCATGCTGCTTAACGGTGGCGTAGCCCTGTGGGATGTGATCGAGAGCTGCGACATTAAGGGCTCGAGTGACGCTAGCATCAAAAACGTTGTGCCGGCACATATTGAACGCATTGTGGATGCCACGCCGATCGAGATCGTTGTCTGCAACGGCGGCACGGCCGGACGGCTCTACAAACGCTATCTACAAGAGCGGACGGGGCTACCCGCCATCGTGCTGCCGTCGACGAGTCCTGCCAACGCGGCGTGGCGTTTGGAGCGGCTTGTCGAGCGTTGGAGTGAAGCCGTTGACTGGGCAGCTCATTAATTTAGATTATTGATTGAGTGCGGGCGCCGAGGTGTTTCAGAACGCCTCGCCAGATCGGCACGGGCACGGCTGGCTCGGCGCAAGCCATGCCGTCGGCGTCGACGTCCTCGGCATTACCACCACCAAGTCGCTGCGCATGCTCAACCGAACAGCCCATACGAACGGCGCCTACGAGCTTGTCCATCGCTTCCGAAAACGGTCGCCGCAAGAGTCCCATGCGCGGTGAGTGACGAAGCGCCGCGAAGCCGCTGCCGGTACAGGCGACAACGCCGCCGCACCATGACAGCCCACGAAGGTCGCACGCCGCTCGCAGACGCACGACGAGCCCGTGTGCTCGCTCCAGGCCGCCGATGTCGGCCTGGACAACAACGTAGGCACGCGTCCCTGCGCCGCCAAAGCGGTCGAGCACCTGCTCAATGGGCGCCATCGCTTCATCATTGGGTGCATCTTCAACGGCGAACACAATGCCATCGGCGGTACCGGCAACGCTGCCGGCATCATCCGCCTCCAAGTCGACTGGATGGGGGAGTGCGGTGCCGGAAATCTGTGCATAGGCGGCGATGGCATCCTGCAGGTCCCAGAGCAAAAACTCAAGATCGGCGCTCTTGGGAATACTGATATACGCAATGGTTTGCAGCGTTTTTGGTACATCGCCGCGTGCGGTCGTCTCCATGCCGCCTTCTTTCCGGTTGGTTTCCGTTTAGGTTACACCGTCCGGCGGCGTCCCGCCGCGCTATCCTAGTGCAACCCTTACGAAAGGAACGTCATGCGTCTGCCCATGAACACCTCGCTTGCCACGCTTAAGCCCTCCGGTATCCGCCGGATCAACGCGCTCGCCGCCCAGCATCCGGGGTGCATCGCGCTCGCGCTAGGTGAGCCCGATTTTCCCACGCCCGATGTGATTAGCGCCGAGGTGACTGCTTCGTTGGACCGCGGCGACACGCACTATCCGCCCAACAACGGTCGCCCCGCCCTGCGTGAGGCGTTATCTGCCTACATGGGGGACGCGGGCCTTATGTTTTCGGCCGACGAGGTCATCCTGACCGACGGCGCGACCGAGGCCCTGTCGGCAACATTTATGGCTATGCTCAACCCCGGCGACGAGGTCATTATTCCCACGCCGGCCTTTGGCCTGTACGAAAGCATCGTTGTGGCCAATCACGCCAAAGCGGTCTTTTTGGATACGGGGCCTGCGCAATTTCAGATTGACGAGGATGCGCTTCGCGCCTGTGTGACCCCGGCGACCAAGGCCATCGTTATCTGCTCGCCCAACAATCCCACGGGCTGCATTCTCAACGCGGCATCGCTCAACGCCGTGGCGCGCGTAGCGGAGCAGTCGGGCATCTACGTGGTCTGCGACGACGTGTACAACCGTTTGGTCTATGTGGATGGTTACGAGCGTTTTGCCCAGCGACACCCGGAGCTGCGCGAGCAGACGGTGATCATCGAGAGCTTCTCCAAGCCCTGGGCCATGACCGGCTGGCGCCTGGGCTGGCTCGCAGCAGCGGCACCCGTCATCGCCGAGATCGCAAAAGCTCACCAATACCTAGTATCGAGCGCCGTCTCCTTCGAGATGGACGCCGCAGCTCGAGCCCTGACCGTCGACCCAACCCCCATGCTCAAAGTCTACCGAGCCCGCCGCGAACGCGTACTCGCAGCCTTATACGCCATGGGCCTCGACGTAGTAGAGCCCGCAGGAGCCTTCTATACCTTCCCGAGCATCAAACAATTCGGCCTGACAAGCGAAGACTTCTGCATCAAAGCCATCAAAGAGGCCAACGTAGCCCTAGTCCCGGGCGACTGCTTCGGCACCGAAGGCCACGTCCGCCTCAGCTATTGCGTTTCCGATAAAGACCTGGACGAAGGCCTCCGCCGCCTGTCCACCTTCCTTTCAACCCTGTAGCCCAACGGGACCCAACCCATCAGCCCACCGACCTAAGGGTTATGCGTGGGGCGCGCCGGCCAACGGGCACGAGGATTCGCAACAAAGGCAACGTAGCTCCGGTCGGGAGGGGCAGGGCGAGTTTTCCGTAGATTCCGCACGAGCCGAAGGCCACTTAATGTGGCCTTCGTGCGAGCCCAGGACTTGACCGAGCGGAAAACTCGCCCTGCCCCTCCCGACCGGAGCGTATGCAGGGTTTGTGTGCGAATCCTCGTGCCCGTTGACCGACGCCGGGGTCCCCGCCATAATACTTTCGGTTCACGCACGAATCCGCTGCCAGAGACAGCCGGTGCAAACGGGCATCGCCCGCGAGCTTAATGGGACTTCCCGCCAGCCGAGGTGGTCGAGTAGATATGTCTTCTCGCCCCCGTCGCTCATGCAGCGCGGGGGCTTTCTTTTTGGACATGCCCCCGTCACGTCCTTGTGGCGGACCGTGCCCGGAAAGAATTCGAGGAGGTGTAATTCATGCCCCAGCAGTACAAAATCGACAAGGTTGCAGAGATCGAGTCCCGTATCGCCGAGAACGCCGGTCTGTTCGTCGTCAACTACAACGGTCTGACGGTTAAGCAGGCTCAGGAGCTGCGTCATCAGCTTCGCGAGTGCGGCGCCGAGATGAAGGTCTACAAGAACAACCTGGTCAAGATCGCTCTCAAGAACCAGGAGCAGCCCGAGATCGACGAGATCCTCGCGGGCCCCGTCGCTTATGTGTTCTACGAGACCGAGCCGGTCGAGGCCGCTAAGGCCCTTAAGGACTTCTCCGCTAAGTCCAAGGGCGTCCTTGAGATCAAGGGCGGTATCTCCGACGGCAAGGCCGTTTCCGCTGATGATGTTAAGGCTATCGCCGAGCTGCCCACCAAGGATCAGCTTCTCGGCCAGATCGCCGGCCTCATCTCCGGTTTCGCTCGCGACATCGCTGTCTGCGTCAACGGCGTTTCCTCTGGTCTCGCTCGTTCGATCCAGCAGGTCTCCGAGCAGAAGGCAGCCTAGTTGCTGTTTTCACCCGCGGCGGCAACGCCGCACCCCTGGCGCATTCGCGCCGTGTTTTAACTGATCTCCGTGCATCCGCACGGAAACCGAAAGGACTTAGAAATGGCTAAGCTTACCACCGATGAGATCATCGATGCTCTTAAGGAAATGACCCTTCTCGAGGCTTCCGAGCTCGTTAAGGCTATCGAGGACACCTTCGGCGTTTCCGCCGCTGCTCCTGCCGCTGTTGTCGCCGCTCCCGCTGCTGGCGCTGCTGAGGCCGAGGAGAAGACCGAGTTTGACGTCGTGCTCGAGGGCTTCGGCGACAACAAGATCCAGGTCATCAAGGCCGTCCGTGAGCTCACCAACCTTGGCCTGAAGGAGGCCAAGGAGGTCGTCGAGGGCGCTCCCAAGGCTGTTCTCGAGGGTGCCAAGAAGGAGGACGCCGAGGCTGCCAAGGAGAAGCTCGAGGCTGCTGGCGCTGCTGTCACCCTCAAGTAATCAGGCTTTCTCGCCAGATTTCTTTGCAGACGGGGTTCGCATTGCGAGCCCCGTCTTTTTTGTTTTTCGGTCCCTCGGCATCGGTTGCTCAAACTGCCATGTTCTGTGATTTGCGTCGTATCGGGTGCCCTGCCGTTGGGCAATAAAATTGCACCATTCGAGCAATAATTTGCGTTGACCTGCTGAAGAATTGTCTCTGCCTTGTAGCGACATATAGTTCCAGCGGTAAGATGCTTGGGTATCGCAATTTGGTCTGCGGCTGTGTGCCGCACGCATGGGGCGCTTTTGCGCCTGCGAAAGGATCTTTGAATAACATGAAGGCAATCATCCCCGCCGCCGGTCTTGGCACGCGTTTTCTGCCTGGCACCAAGTGCACGCCCAAAGAGATGCTGCCGGTGCTCGACAAGCCCGTCATTCAGTACGTCGTCGAGGAGGCGCTCGAGCCCGAGGAGGTCGACGATGCCATCATCGTTACTTCTCCCGGTAAGCCCGAGCTACTGAACTACTTCCAGCCCGACCGTTCGCTCGAGAACCTGCTGCGCGAGCGCGGCAAGAACGCCTATGCCGATGCTGTCGCCCACGCTGGCGGTATGCCGGTCGACTTCCGTTATCAGTACGAGCCCAAGGGCCTCGGCCATGCTATTCGCTCTGCTGCCGACGCCGTGGCAGGGGAGAACTTCCTGGTTCTTCTGGGCGACTACGTTGTGCCTAACCGCGATATCTGCGACAAGATGCTCGCCGTTTCCAAGGAGCACGGTGGCGCTTCGGTTATCGCCGTCGCTGCTTGCTCGCCCGAGGAAGTCAGCCGCTACGGTGTTATCGCCGGCGAGCGCGTCGGTTCGCTCGAGGGCGCCGAGGACGTTGCCGATGCCGAGCCGGGCGCTGTTTGGCGTATCGGCGGTCTGGTTGAGAAGCCCGCTCCCGAGGCTGCTCCGTCCAACCTGTACATCGTCGGTCGCTACCTGCTGAGCCCGCTGGTCATGGACCTGCTGGCAGATCAGCAGGCCGGCAAGGGCGGCGAGATCCAGCTCACCGACGCCATGGCCCGTTCGCTCGACCGCGAGGCCATGTATGCCGTCGTCATCGACCCGCTGTCGGGCTACGACACCGGCACTCCCTCTGGTTGGATGGCCACTAACGCCCTCATGGCTGCAAACGACCCCCGCTTTGCCGATGCCTTCTGGGACGCCATCGACGAGCGCGGCGGATTGATGCGCAAGTAAGCCTTCGGGCACCGACATTTACGGGCGTGGACCTCGGTTCGCGCCCGTTTTTTATAAGAGCTGCGATTGCCGGCTCTCTGTTCACAGAAAATATATGAACAGATGTTCGATACACATACATCTACCTGCGTGTTTTCTGTCGAAAAACTTTGCTACTCCAAAAACTCAATCGCGTCAAGGCTTTTCTTGCCCAACGGTCGGTACCTGATAAACTATTAGGTTGCGATAACTGGCGAAGCTATGCCTCGCCAACCCACCGAGCATTTCCGTGAAGGAGGAAAAACCTGGTGACCTACGCATACACTGCCACTGAGCGCAAGCGCGTCAGCTTCGGGAAAATCCCGGAGGCCATGGAGCTCCCCAACCTTATCTCTGTTCAAAGGGAATCCTTTGAGCGTTTTAAGGACGAGGGCCTTCGTGAGGCGTTCAAGGAATCCAGCCCCATCCAGAGCCAGAACCATGTTCTCGAGGTTACCTTCGGCGAGCATCAGTTCGGCGACCCCGCGCACACCGTCGAGGAGTGCCGCGAGAAGGACATGACCTATCAGGCCCCGCTTCTGACCGACGTCCGTCTCACCAACAAGGAGACCGGCGAGATCAAGGAGCAGCTCGTCTTTATGGGCGACTTTCCCATGATGACCGATCAGGGCACCTTCATCATCAACGGTACCGAGCGTATCGTCGTCTCGCAGCTCGTCCGCTCCCCGGGCGTGTACTACAGCTCCGAGATGGATTCGGGCAAGCAAATCTACAAGGCCCAGATCATCCCGTCCCGCGGTGCCTGGCTTGAGTTTGAGGTCGACAAGCGCGACCAGCTCATGGTCTCCATCGACCGTAAGCGCAAGCAGAGCGCCACGATGTTCCTGCGCGCCCTTGGCATCGCCGTCACCAACGACGACATCATCGAGCTGCTCGGCAACTCCGATGTGATCAAGCGTACCCTGGAGCGCGACACCGCCCTCACTCGCGAGGACGCCCTCATCGAGATCTACCGTCGTCTGCGCCCGGGTGAGCCTCCCACCGTGGACGCTTCCCGCAGCCTGCTCGAGGGTCTGCTCTTTAACCCGCAGCGCTACGACCTGGCCCGCGTCGGTCGTTACAAGGTCAACAAGAAGCTCAACCTCACCACCGAGGAAGAGGTCACGGTGCTCACCGACGAGGATATCGTCGCGACGCTGCGCTACCTGCTGTCCCTCGCTGCCGGCGAGCAGGGCTTCAAGGTCGACGACATCGACCACTTTGGCAACCGCCGTATCCGCACCGTCGGCGAGCTCGTCGCCAACCAGTTCCGTATCGGCATGAGCCGTATGGAGCGCGTCGTCCGTGAGCGCATGAGCTCCCAGGACATTGACGAGATCACCCCGCAGTCGCTCATCAACATCCGCCCGATCGTGGCCTCCATCAAGGAGTTCTTCGGTTCCTCGCAGCTCTCGCAGTTCATGGACCAGGCGAACCCCCTGACCGGTCTGACCCACAAGCGCCGTCTGTCCGCACTCGGCCCTGGTGGTCTTGCCGGCCACAAGTCCGGCTCCAGCCGCCGCACCAACGTGCCGACGGCCGTCCGCGACGTTCACAACTCGCACTACAGCCGCATGTGCCCGATCGAGACCCCCGAAGGCCCCAACATCGGCCTGATCGGCTCGCTCGCCCTCTACGCCCGCGTCAACGAGTACGGCTTCATCGAGGCTCCGTTCCGTCGCGTCGAGAACGGCGTTGCCACCGACCAGATCGACTGGATGACCGCTGACGAGGAAGAGAAGCACGTCATCGCGCCGGCCAACACGCCGCTCGATCCCAAGACCAACGAGTTCATCACGACCGATGCCGAGGGCAAGCTTGTCCGCCCGCACACCGTGATCGCCCGTACCCGCGACTTCGACGGCTCCTTCGGCGCTCCCGCCGACGTGCCCGTCGAGGACGTCGACTACATGGACGTCTCGCCGCGTCAGATGCTCTCCGTCGCAGCCACGCTGATCCCGTTCCTCGAGCACGACGACGCCAAGCGTACGCTGATGGGCGCCAACATGCAGCGTCAGGCCGTGCCGCTGGTTCACCCTGCCGCTCCCTATGTCGGTACCGGCATGGAGCGTCGCGCCGCCCTGGACTCCGGCGAGGTCACCCTGGCCAAGAACGCCGGCGAGGTCATCTTTGCTGACGCCGCCAAGATCATCGTCAAGCATGCCGGCGGCATGGACGAGTATCACCTGGCCAAGTACCAGCGCTCCAACCAGTCCACCTGCATCAACCACCGTCCGCTCGTGCGCGTCGGTGACACCGTTGAGCAGGGCGAGCCCCTGGCTGACGGTCCTTCGACCGACCATGGCGAGCTCGCACTGGGTCAGAACCTCACCGTGGCATACATGCCGTGGGAAGGCTTTAACTACGAGGACGGTATCGTCGTGTCCGAGCGCCTGGTGGCCGAGGACCTGCTGACGACCATCAACATCACCCGTCACGAGATCGATGCTCGCGACACCAAGCTCGGCCCCGAGGAGATCACCCGCGAGATCCCGAACCTCTCCGAGGACATGCTTGCCAACCTCGACGAGGACGGCATCATCCGCATCGGCGCCGAGGTCGGCCCTGGCGACATCCTGGTCGGCAAGGTCACGCCTAAGGGCGAGAGCGCTCTGACCGCCGAGGAGCGCCTGCTGCGTGCCATCTTCGGTGCCAAGGCCCACGACGTCCGCGACACCTCCCTTAAGATGCCTCACGGCGCTTACGGCCGCGTCATCGACGTTGTCCGCTTTAGCCGCGAGAACGGCGACGACCTGGCCCCCGGCGTCAACGAGCAGGTGCGCGTCTACGTCGCCCAGCGTCGTAAGATCCAGCAGGGCGATAAGATTGCCGGTCGCCACGGCAACAAGGGTGTTATCTGCAACGTTCTGCCGGTCGAGGACATGCCCTACATGGCTGACGGTACCCCGATCGACGTTATCCTCAACCCGCTGGGCGTTCCTTCGCGTATGAACGTCGGCCAGCTGCTCGAGTGCCACCTTGGCTGGGCTGCTGCGTGCGGTTGGGATACCGAGCAGGCCGACTCCGACAAGTACGTCCCCGGTCCGTTCTTCACCGCGACGCCCGTCTTCGACGGCGCCAAGGAGGACGAAATCGCCGAGGTCATCCGTCGTGCCAACAAGAACATGCTCAACAAGGCCACCGCTGCCTTTGGCGATCACATGCGCCCCGAGTTCGTCACCCAGCTTGACGAGCGCGGCAAGACCCGCCTGTTCGACGGCCGCACCGGCGAGGAGTTCCGCGAGCCCATTACCGTGGGTACGTCCTACATCCTCAAGCTCGGCCACATGGTCGACGACAAGATCCACGCCCGTTCGACCGGCCCTTACAGCCTGGTTACCCAGCAGCCTCTGGGCGGCAAGGCTCAGTTCGGCGGCCAGCGCTTCGGCGAGATGGAAGTTTGGGCACTGTACGCTTACGGTGCTTCCAACGTCCTGCAGGAGATCCTGACCGTCAAGTCCGACGATACCGTGGGCCGCGTCAAGACCTACGAGTCTATCGTCAAGGGCGAGAACGTCCCGGTTCCGGGTATCCCCGAGTCCTTCAAGGTTCTCGTCAAGGAGATTCGCTCCCTCGCACTGGACATCGAGCCCATGCACGATGCCGACGAGGACGCCTCCGCCCCTGTGACCGCCGAGGAGACCTCTGCTCTCGACGACCTGGCTGCGCTCGCCGGCGTTGACGCCGACGTCGAGGCCCAGGATGCCGAGACCGCCGAGGCACCCGAGGCTGTCGCCGCCACGACCACTGATAAGGAGTAGTTGACTGTGGCAGATTTCGAAGCTACTGATTTTGACTCGGTAAAGATCTCCCTTGCCTCCGCCGACCAGATCCGTTCCTGGTCGCACGGTGAGGTCAAGAAGCCGGAGACCATCAATTACCGTACCCTCAAGCCCGAGAAGGACGGCCTGTTCTGCGAGAAGATCTTCGGTCCCGCCAAGGACTGGGAGTGCTCCTGCGGCAAGTACAAGGGCATCCGCTTTAAGGGCATCGTCTGCGAGCGCTGCGGCGTCGAGGTCACCTCGGCCAAGGTGCGTCGCGACCGCATGGGTCACATCGAGCTCGCCGCTCCCGTGTCCCACATCTGGTACTTCAAGAGCCCTACGAGCTTCCCGATGAGCCGTATGCTCGACATCAAGTCCAAGGACCTCGAGAAGGTTCTGTACTTTGCCAGCTACATCATCACCGAGGTTGACTACGAGGCTCGCGAGGCCGACGCTGACGACCTGCGCGAGGAGCTTGCCGCCGATCTGGAAGAGATCGATGCTGAGTGCGCCCGCCAGATCGAGTCCCTCAAGGAGCAGGGCGACCCCGAGAACTTTGACGAGTTCTCCGACGAGGAGCCGCTGACCCCCGAGGAGATCGCCTCCGGCATCGTCGACATCGAGGAAGAGTGCAAGGACGAGAAGCAGCTCCGCACGGACGCCTTCAACGCCTTCATGAAGCTCAGCGAGCGCGACCTCATTTCCGATGAGCCGCTGTTCCGCGAGATGACCCGCTACTACTCCATGTACTTCAAGGGTGGCATGGGTGCCGAGGCCGTCCGCGACCTGCTTGCTGCCATCGACCTCCCCTCCGAGGCCGAGAAGCTCAAGGCCATCATCGCCGACGAGGACTCCCAGAAGCAGAAGCGCGAGAAGGCCGTTAAGCGCCTCGAGGTCGTTGACGCCTTCCTGAAGGGCGGCAACAGCCCCGCGAACATGATTCTGGACGTCATCCCGGTCATTCCGCCCGATCTGCGCCCGATGGTCCAGCTCGACGGCGGCCGCTTCGCCGCGTCCGACCTCAACGACCTGTATCGTCGCGTGATCAACCGTAACAACCGACTCAAGCGCCTGCTCGACCTGGACGCCCCTGCGATCATCGTGAACAACGAGAAGCGCATGCTCCAGGAGTCCGTGGACGCCCTGTTCGACAACGGCCGTCGTGGTCGCCCGGTCTCTGGCCGTGGCGGTCGCCCGCTCAAGTCGCTCGCCGAGGCCCTCAAGGGCAAGCAGGGTCGTTTCCGTCAGAACCTGCTGGGTAAGCGTGTCGACTACTCCGGCCGTTCGGTTATCGTTACCGACCCCAAGCTGCTGCTGCACCAGTGCGGTCTGCCCAAGACCATGGCGCTGGAGCTCTTCAAGCCCTTCGTCATGAAGCGCCTGGTCGAGCTTGGCAAGGTCGAGAACATCAAGGGTGCCAAGCGCGCTATCGACCGCGGTGCCACCTTTGTGTGGGACATCCTCGAAGAGGTCATCGACGGCCGCGTCGTGCTGCTCAACCGTGCACCGACCCTGCACCGTCTGTCCATCCAGGCCTTTGAGCCGGTGCTGGTCGAGGGCAAGGCTATCCACCTGCATCCGCTGGTCTGCTCGCCCTTCAACGCCGACTTCGACGGCGACCAGATGTCTGTCCACGTGCCGCTGTCCAGCCAGGCTCAGGCCGAGGCCCGCGTGCTCATGCTCTCTGCGAACAACCTGCGCTCGCCGGCATCCGGCAAGCCGGTTAACATCCCCTCGCAGGACATGATCATCGGTGTGTACTACCTGACCCAGGTCCGCGACGGTCTGCCGGGCGAGAACCACGTGTTCGCCAGCTTCGACGACGCGCTGCACGCCTATGACTGCCGCTCCGAGGTCGACATGCAGGCCAAGATTCAGGTCCGCGTGTCCGCTGCCGACGCCAATGTCATCAACGAGGACGGCACCCGTATCTTCCGCGTTAAGAACGGCAAGAACGAGTTTGTCGACTACGACGTCACCGGCAACAAGACCGCGCGCTTCGAGACCTCCATCGGCCGCATCATCTTCAACCGCCAGTGCCTGCCCGAAGACTATGAGTTCATGAACTACAAGATGGTCAAGGGCGACGTGGCCAAGCTGGTTGCCGACTGCTGCGATCGTTACCCCGAGGCCAAGGTCGGCCCGATCCTCGACGCCATCAAGTACTCCGGCTTCCACTACGCTACCCGCGCCGGCCTCACCATCTCGGTGTGGGACGCTCTCATCCCTGCCGAGAAGCAGGAGCTGCTCGATCGCGCCCAGGCCAACGTCGACCAGATCAACGAGTACTTCGAGGAGGGCTTCATCAACGAGACGGAGCGCCACATCGAAGTCGTTAACGAGTGGACCGCTTGTACCGACAAGGTCGCAGCGCTCATGCTCGACATGTTCGACGAGGAGAACCCGCTGTACATGATGGCCGACTCCGGCGCCCGTGGTTCTAAGACCCAGCTGCGTCAGCTCGGCGGCATGCGTGGTCTGATGGCAGACATGTCCGGCGAGACGATCGACCTTCCCATTAAGGCGAACTTCCGCGAGGGCCTGCTGCCGCTCGAGTACTTCATTTCGACCTACGGCGCCCGTAAGGGCCTGGTCGATACCGCATCCCACACCTCGGACTCTGGTTACCTGACCCCTGT
>URPB01000011.1:0-32994 GCA_900549575.1 uncultured Collinsella sp. | reverse complement strand
GTAGAGCAGCAAACTTAACCCCCGCCCTCAGCCCCGGAAGCCCTCCCGGATGGCCCCAAAAAATTTTTCAAAAAAGTTGTTGCGCGCCGGACAGACTTCTGTGTATACTAATCCCCGCAGCGCACGCGAGCGGAAACAAACGCGAACGTCTGCCTGGGGAGTTAGCTCAGTTTGGTTAGAGCGCCGGCCTGTCACGTCGGAGGTCGCGGGTTCGAGCCCCGTACTTCCCGCCAACGCAATTAAAGCCACGTCTTCGGACGTGGCTTTTTGCGTTTGATGCACTTTGTTTCGATAGAACGATCGCCCTAGTGCATCTTCGCCCAGAATCCCCGCGCCTTCGGGAACGCGAGTAAAATCTAATAAGTATATCTGTCTGAACAACAGCTTTGTTGCGCAACACCTGTTCTACGAGACAGGGGGGGTTAGGTTATACTAAATTGCACTGTGCGCCGCATCTGATGCATTTCGCTCCAAGCGCGGCACTCAGTGGATATCCGATTTACCATTTGGATGTCCTGGCGGTCATTTAGCGTCTCGACACAAGCTCGGCCCCGGAGCTCGTTCGAGCTGTTCGTATTCCTTGAAAGGGGAAAAATGGACATATCGAGGAAGACTGATTACGCCCTTCGTATGCTGGCGATGCTTGCCGAGGATCCGGAGTGTTTGCTTTCTGTTCGCACCGCTGCCGAAGAGGTCAATGTCCCGTATTCGTTTGCCCGCTCGATTCAGCACGGTTTGGTCCAGGCCGGTATTGTGGAGAGCCTGCGTGGCGTCCACGGTGGCATGCGTCTCAAGGTTAGTCCGGACGACGTCACTATCCGCCAGGTCGTCGAGGCCGTTCAGGGTCCTATGGTTATGAACGATTGCACCGCGCCCGATGGTGACTGTGCGCGCATGGGCGCGTGCTGCTATCATCCCCTGTGGGCCGGAGCTCAGGCGTTGATGCGCGACTACCTCGATTCCGTTTCGCTCGGCGACATCGTCGCTCATCGCCAGTTCCCGGCCGTCGATCCCAAGTTCGCCGACCGCGAAGCGTTTCCCGAGTACGCCACCTGCGCGTGTGCTTACCGGGAGGAATAGCGCCGCATAAGGAGCATAGCCATGATTCAGGACCCCTTTCGTTCGATGATTCGTTCGGAAGGGGTCCTGCGTTATCGCGACCTTCCGTGGCGCCGCACACGCGATCCGTACATCATTTGGCTTTCTGAGGTCATGCTGCAGCAAACGCAGGTGCCGCGTGTGGAGGCGCGCATGCCGGTGTGGCTCGATCGTTTTCCGACTGTGCAGGCGCTTGCCCAGGCCGCGCCTTCCGATGTTTTGGACGCTTGGCAGGGCATGGGCTACAACCGACGCGCTCTGGCGCTTCACGGGGCCGCTCAGCGCGTTGTAGAGGACTGGGACGGGGAGTTTCCGCGTGAGACGCACAATCTGGTCGCGCTGCCCGGCATTGGCCCGGCAACGGCGCAGGGCATCCGTTCGTTTGCGTTTGATCTTCCAGGCGTGTATCTGGAGACCAATGTGCGCACGGTCTTTCTGCATCATTTCTTTCCCGATGTACCGGCCGTTCCCGATCGCGAGCTGGTGCCGCTGATCCAAGCCGCCTGTCCGGCGGCCCCTGGTGCGGCGGCGGATGAGATTGCGCCCTTTGCCGCGCCTCAAGACGATGCCGACACGCCGCGCGCGTGGTATTACGCGTTGCTGGATTACGGCGCGTATCTTAAAAAGACGCTGCCCAATCCGTCCAGGCGATCGGCGGGCTATAGCCGTCAGTCCAAGTTTGAGGGCTCGCGTCGCCAAAAGCGCGCGCATATCGTGCGTATGTTGCTGGCAGCGCGCGATGGGCAGCCGGCGGGGATTACGCTTGCTGATGCCGTGGTGGGCGTTAACGAGATGGAAGCGGCAGCCGGTCGCGGGCCGGTCGAGTGCGACTTGATCGCGGGCATTCTAGCTGACCTGGAGCGCGAGGGCTTTTGCCGAGCCGAGGACGATCGTTGGTTGAGTGTGTAGCCCGCTCAAATCTGAAGAACGGGATTGTAAGGTTTAAATTCTCGGCTTGAGGGGCATCCTAAAGACGAGGCCGCTCGGAGCCTACGGGCGGCATGCGTTGAAGGGAAGTACACCTATGGATTTTGAGAACTCCCAAACCAAGAAGAACCTCGAGACCGCTTTTGCCGGTGAGTCCCAGGCACACACCAAGTATCGCTTCTATGCCTCTAAGGCCAAGAAGGATGGCTACGTTCAGATCTCGAATATCTTTGCCGAGACGGCTGGCAACGAGTCCGAGCACGCCAAACTGTGGTTTAAATATCTGCACGACGGCGCCGTTCCGGGCACTCTGGACAACCTGCGCGACGCCGCCGCGGGCGAGAACTACGAGTGGACCACGATGTATGACGAGTTTGCCAAGACCGCCGAGGAGGAGGGTTTTGCCGAGATCGCCGAGAAGTTCCGTGGCGTCGCCGCCGTCGAGAAGGCCCACGAGGAGCGCTACAACAAGCTCGTCGAGCGCATTGAGTCGGGCGAGGTGTTTGAGCGCGAGGGCGTAAAGGTGTGGAAGTGCCTGAACTGCGGACATCTGCACGTTGGTGCCGAGGCACCTGAGGTGTGCCCGGTGTGTAACCACCCCAAGGCGTACTTTGAGGAGCAGGTGGTGAACTACTAGCGCTTGGCGCTGGCTGCTGCGGAGCGCAGGGCGGGGAAATACCTTTCCCTCTCGCTCACGGCTTCGCAGAGTCGCGCGAGGCAAAGGTATTTCCCCGCCTTGCGCTCCGGCGTTGGGTCGTCGCGTGCTCGATACAGAAAAGCTGATAAAAAAGGTTGTGTGCCGCCCCTTTTTGGGGCGGCACGTTTTTGTGGGGTCCCGGTCTCCACAGTTTTCGTCAAGCTATTGGTTAGATTTTGGTCAGTTGGCGTAAGGGTGGAAGGCCAAAAGATTGTTGGCGAAAAAAGCTCAGAGAAAGTGCTGGTAGGGGAGTTGTTGAGCTTTTCGACAGCTTTTGAGCAAAAGAAACTTTGTGGCTATTGCCGGCGATTGCGTTGTCGCGGTCATGGCGGTGCGGGATGCTGGTCGTAAGCGTCGAATGCTCCGATTTTGGAGGCCAGCATGGATCTGTTTCTTGAGACTCCGCAGCAACAAGCTGAGCGCATGCTGCGTCAGCAGCAACGACTCATGGAGATGCAAATGCAAGGGGTTGCCAACCAGGCGCCCGTGCAAAACGTCGTGCCCGCTGCTGTACCTGCAGCTGTGCCCGGGTGTGAATCGGCGCCAGAGGCCTATTCCGTACAGCAAGATTCATATGCGCAGGAGCTCGCGTTCGACAAGCATCGTGCGCGTCGCCGTCGCTGGGCCCAGCGCCTGCGTACGTTGGCGATGATCGTGCTCATCCCGTTGGGGCTTGCGGCCATCTTTCTGGCGTCGTATGCCCTCACGTGCATCCTCAACGGTGCATCGCCCAACGAGGTGCTCCAACATCTAGCGGCCCTGGGCCAGCGCCTAGATGACGTCATAACAACCATCCGCGCCGGCTGGGAGAGTTAGCGTTTTAGCGTCCGCGGCTCTAAGAGAAATTTGTCTGCAAGGCAGTGAGTGATCCGTGTGTGTGGCGGGGTAAGATTGATCGCGGTTTTGATTGGTGCTCGATTGGGTTTGTTGGGCGGAGTTTATGTCTGCTATTGATATTGTGCTTGTTGTGATCGCCTTGGTGGCGGTGGGGGTTGCTGTGGCTTGCGCCCTCCAACTCAAGAGCCTGCGTGCCGAGTTGCGGGAGCGTGGCGACAGTAGCGCGGAAACGCTGGCAGCACTCGAGCAGGCTAACAAAGCGCTCGATGCCCTGAACGTCGCGCTGGCCGAAACCCGTCGCACGGCCAATGCCATCGCGCAGCAGCAGACGACCGATGCGGCCGTAGAGCAGCAACGTTACCTGACCATCGCGCGCGAGTTCTCGCAAGCCGGTGACCGGATGGATGACCTGCGCCGCGAGACGGCCCAACAGCTCGGTGCCAACCGCGAGGGCATCGAGCACCGCCTGGACAAGGTGCGCGAGACGGTCGATGCCCAGCTGGGTGCTATCCGCAAAGACAACAACGTGCAACTCGATCAGATGCGCGCAACGGTGGACGAGAAGCTCTCCCGCACGCTCAACGATCGCCTGTCGGCATCGTTTAAGCAGGTGAGCGACCAGCTCGAAGCCGTCTACAAGGGCCTGGGCGATATGCAATCCATCGCCACCGGCGTGGGCGATCTTAAGCGCGTACTGGGCAATGTGAAGGCGCGCGGCATTTTGGGCGAGGTACAGCTGGGTGCAATTCTGGCGGACATCCTTACACCCGACCAGTATCTGGAAAACGTTGCCACCAAGCCCGGCGCCTCGGAGCGCGTTGAGTTTGCCGTCAAGCTGCCGGTGGACGAGGGCGACTCCGTGCTGCTGCCGATTGACTCCAAGTTTCCGGGCGACGCGTACGAGCACCTGCTCGACGCGCAGGAGTCGGGCGATGCGGAGACCGTGGCGGCTGCGCGTAAGACGCTCGACACCATGGTCAAGCGCGAGGCCAAGGACATCTGCGAAAAGTACCTGAGCGTGCCGGCAACGACCAACTTTGGCATCATGTTCGTGCCGTTTGAAGGACTGTACGCCGAGGTCGTCAGCCGCCCCGGGCTTATCGAGACCCTGGGCCGCGACTATCACGTCAACGTTGCCGGCCCTAGCACCATGGCGGCCATTCTCAACAGCCTGCAGATGAGTTACCAAACGTTTAAGCTGCAAAAACGCACCGACGATGTACTGCGCGTGCTCTCCGCTGTCAAGGCCGAGCTGCCGCGCTATCAAAAGGCGCTGCGCCGCGCCCAGCAGCAGATCGAGACCGCGGGCAAAACGGTCGAGGGCATCATTACCACGCGCACCAACGTCATGGAGCGCAAGCTCAAGGACATCGACGCGTTGGAAGACGCCGACCAAGCCGATGAGATCTTGGGACTCACGCCCGCGGGCCTTCCCACAGACCAAGAAGACGAGGACTAATTGCAACAAGACGGCGGGGCGCCTGCGCAAGCGCGGGGCGCGGGCGCTTTTCGCGTCGCACTTGCCTGAAGTGCGCTTTAGTATGCAACAATGGCGTTTCGCCCAATCAGATGCGAAAGGAAGCCCATGTCTCAGAGAAGCACCAGCCCGCTCAGCCGCTCCACCGTGCGTCGCACGCTGCAGCGGTTTTGGGGCGTCACGCGCACGCAGTCGCTGATTGTCTTTCTCTCGGTGTTCTCGTCGGCGGGCTACATCTTTTTGCTGACGTTTGCCAATACCTATGTGATGGCCCTCATTGTCGACCGCGTTCAAGCCGGTCCCGTGGCGGGTGACCAGGTGTTTGAGGTCTTCGGCCCCTATATCCTGGCGCTCGTACTCGTTAATCTGGTGGGTCAGATCCTCTCCAAGTTGCAGGACTACACCGTCTACAAGCTCGAGATCGCGGGCAACTATCACCTGGCGCGCCTATGCTTCGACACGCTCTCCAACCAATCCATGACATTCCATACCAGCCGCTTTGGCGGATCGCTCGTGAGCCAGACGAGTCGTTTTATGAGCGGCTACACGGGTCTGGTCGACGTGACGGTGTATTCGCTCGTCCCCACCATCACCTCGGTCATCTGCACCGTGGCCGCACTCGCCCCGGTGGTGCCGACGTTTACCGTGATCCTGGTGTGCATCATGGTCGTCTACATCGCGTTTGTCTGGCTTATGTACAAGCGCATCATGCCGCTTTCGGCCGCGACGTCCGCCGCGCAGAACAAGCTCTCGGGCGTGCTCTCCGACGCGGTCACGAACATCTTGGCCGTCAAGACCTGCGGGCGCGAGGACTTTGAACGCGATCTGTTCGACGCCGCCGATCGTGCCGCGCGCGATGCCGAGACGGTCTCGATGCACGCCATGATGCAGCGCAACTTTACGACCTCGGGTCTTATCGTCATCACCATGGCCGTGGTGAGTGTGTTCGTGGCGGGCGGCAACGCGTGGTTTGGCATCTCGGCCGGCTCGCTCGTCATGATCTTTACCTATACCTATAACCTCACCATGCGCCTGAACTACGTGAGTTCCATGATGCAGCGCATCAACCGCGCTTTGGGCGATGCGGCCGAGATGACGCGCGTGCTGGACGAGCCATGTTTGGTGGCAGACGACCCGGACGCCCCTGAGCTCAAAGTGACCGAGGGCGCGATTGATTTTGAGCACCTGAGCTTTGCGTACCGTGACGCTGCGGCGGGCGAGACCGTGTTCGATGACCTGACGCTTCATGTGGCGGCGGGCCAGCGCGTGGGCCTGGTGGGCAAATCGGGCTCGGGTAAGACGACGCTCACCAAATTGCTGCTGCGCCTAGACGATGTTCAGGGCGGTCGCGTGCTCGTGGACGGCCAGGACGTCTCGCGCTGCACGCAGCAGAGCCTGCGCCGCCAGGTTGCCTACGTGCCGCAGGAGGCGCTGCTGTTCCATCGCTCCATTCGCGAGAATATCGCCTACGGACGCCCCGACGCCACCGACGAGCAGATCCGCGAGGCGGCTCGCTTGGCTAATGCGACCGAGTTTATCGACCGCTTGCCCCGTGGCTTTGACACCATGGTGGGTGAGCGCGGCGTCAAGCTCTCGGGCGGCCAGCGTCAGCGCGTGGCTATCGCCCGCGCCATCCTAGCCGACGCGCCGATTCTAGTGCTCGACGAGGCGACCTCTGCCCTCGACAGCGAGTCCGAGGCGCTGGTGCAGGAGGCGCTCGAAAACCTGATGCGTGGACGTACCTCCATTGTGGTGGCGCACCGCCTGTCTACCGTGGCGACGCTCGACCGCATTGTGGTGCTGGCCGATGGCGAGATTGTCGAGGACGGCACGCATGCGCGGCTCGTCGAGGCGGGTGGCGAGTACGCGAGCCTGTGGAGCCGTCAGACCGGCGCATTCTTGGAGGCGTAAGCGACTCGGACGTGGGACAATTGTGCCCATAAGTTTATTGTGCCGTTGAGCCGAGGAGTCGTTATGCCACGCGAGACCAATGCCGCCAAGCGCGAGCGCGCCGTTGAGGTGTGTGAGCGTCTCAACCGTCGCTATGGCCCGGTCGAGTGCTTTTTGGACCACGAGAATCCCTTCCGCCTGCTGATCGCGGTGCTGCTCTCGGCGCAAACGACCGATGCACAGGTCAACAAGGTGACGCCGCGGCTGTTTGCCCAGTGGCCCACGCCCGAGGCCATGGCGGGGGCGAGCGTGGCCGATGTGGCCGATACCATTAAGTCGCTCGGCTTTTATAAGAGCAAGGCCAAGCACGCCGTGGAGGCCGCGCAGATGATCGTTGCCGATTACGGCGGCGAGGTGCCGGCCGACATGAAGGAACTCGTGAAGCTGCCGGGTGTGGGGCGCAAAACGGCGAACATCGTGCTCAACGTGGGGTTTGGCATTGTCGAGGGCATCGCGGTCGACACGCACGTCAACCGCATTGCGCACCGCCTGATGCTGAGTCCCAAGACACATGCCAAGGAGCCGCTCAAGACCGAGCAGGATCTGCTCAAGATTTTGCCGCACGAGTATTGGGAGTCGGTCAACCATCAGTGGATCACCTTCGGTCGCGAGATCTGCGACGCCCGCAAACCCAAGTGTGACGAGTGTCCGCTGGCAGATTTGTGCCCCAGCGTGCGCGTAGCGGGGTAGGGCGGAACGCATCTTCGTCTGGCGTTTTTGTTGCGGGGCTGGGCGTACGCTTGAGCAGGAGTCCTCTCCATGCGCTACCATGACAGGCAATGATTTTTGACGTACGACCCGCCGAGCTTGCCCCGGCGGGCTTTTGGCGTTGCAATGCCGGAGGAACAGCATGCTCATTCACCGTATAGCCGCGCAGCTCTACACTGCCGAGGCGCTGCAGACTGTCGAGGCCGGACTCGATGCCGGCGAGGACGTGACGCTGGCCGTGTCGCAATCGGGTCGCACGCTTATGGCGGCAGCCCAGTTTGCGCGCCGTCCGCGCCCCACGGTCTACATTGTGAGCGGCGAGGACGCGGCCGATCGCGCCGCGCGCAGCCTTGCTGCTTATGTGGGCCTGGCGCACGTGTGCCGTTTTCCCGAGCGCAAGGACTATCCGTGGCGCGAGCAGGCGCCTGACGATGCCGTGGTTGCCCAGCGCTGCGAGGCGCTCGGGCGCATCGTGCGCGGGGACAACTGCATCATGGTCGCCTCGGCCCGCGCGTTGCTGCGTTGCGTGCCGCCAGTCGAGAGCCGCTACTGGGAGTCCACGACCTTCGCGGTGGGCGAGGAGATTCCTTTTGACGAGGTGCCGCAGCGCCTGGTGGGCATGGGCTACACCAATGCCGGCGCCGCCGACGCGCCTGGTCTGTTCCGCGTGCACGGCGACACCGTCGAGGTGTTCCCCGCGCAGGAAAAAGCGCCCGTGCGCATCGAGTTCTTCGGCGACGAGATCGATCGCATCCGTCGCATGGTGAGCTCAACGGGGCAGACCATCGGCAACGAGGACAGCATCGAGATCTTCCCCTGCCGTGAGCTGGCGCTTACCGACGAGGCCGTCCACAACATGCATGTGGCGCTCTACCGCGCCAGCCAGGACGACAGCAAGTTGGCGGCGCTGCTCGAGATGGTGGATGCGCGCATCGTCACGCCTGAGCTCGACCGCTTTTTGCCGGTGATGTACGGCCAGACCGTGAGCCCGCTTTCGCATGTGAGCGGCAAGGCGCTCGTAGTGCTGTCCGAGCCGCGCTCGCTGTTCGACGATTGCCTGCGCGCCTACGAGGATATCGAGGCGCGTGCCGGCGAGGCGGGGATTGACCGACTGGATGGCCTGTATGTGCGTGCCCAGCAGCTCGATTTTGGTGCTCAGCAGCGCCTGAACTATGTGAGCCTGATTCGTGCCGGCGGTGCGGTGACGGCAGAGCTCAAGATTGAGCAGCCGGCCATCGCAGGCTCGGACAACCGTTTTATGACGCGCATCCAGGAGGTCGTGGGCAAGCGCTATGCCTGCGTGTTTGCCATCCCCGACCGCGGTGCGCGCGAGTCGATGGAGCTCACCTTTGGCGACGAGGGCATTACCTTTGAGGAATCGCTGACCGCGGCGCCCGAAAATACCGGCGCTATCGGCGACCGCGTGCGCGTGGCAGCGGCGGATTCCGCCGACCGTGCCGCACGCCAGGAGGCCCATGCTTCCATTCGCGAGCGTCGCGCCGACGCGCTTAACGCCCGCTCGCTCGAGGCGGGCGCCGCGCAGGCTGCCGCCGGCGCCGCCGTGCCCACCATCTCGCGCGGACGCGTGACCTTTGTCGATGCCGCTCTGCCGCAGGGCGTGGTGGTGCCCGATGCCAACCTGGCCGTGTTCTCGATTGCCGACCTCAACGCCCGCATGGACGCCAACCGCGCGCGCAGCCGCCGCAAGGTGGACATTACGCAGATCACATTCCCGTTTAAGCCGGGCGACTACGTGGTGCACGCTACCCACGGCATCGCGCTCTTTAGCGAGATCGCGCGTCAGGAAGTGGGCGGCAAGGAACGCGACTACTTTTTGCTGGAATATGCCGACGGTGACAAGCTCTACGTGCCGCTCGAGCAGGTCGACCGTATCACGCGATACGTTGGTCCCGACGGCGATAAGCCGCGCTTGACTAGGCTCAACACCGCCGACTGGACGCGGGCTACCAACAAGGCGCGCAAGAATGCCAAAAAGCTGGCGTTTGATCTGGTCGATCTGTATACGCGCCGCTCGTCGATTACCGGTATCGCCTGTCCGCCCGATACGCCCGAGCAGATCGAGATGGAGCAGAGCTTCCCTTACGACGAGACGCGCGACCAGCTGGAGGCTATCGCCGACATCAAGGCCGACATGGAGGCACCCAAGCCCATGGATCGCCTGCTGTGCGGCGACGTGGGCTTTGGCAAGACCGAGGTCGCCCTGCGCGCGGCCTTTAAGTGCGTTGACTCCGGCCGCCAGGTCATGGTGCTCTGCCCCACGACCATTCTGGCCCAGCAGCACTACGAGACGTTCTTTGAGCGCTTTGCTCCGTTTGGCCTGGAGGTCGAGGTGCTCAGCCGCTTCCGCACGCCGGCGCAGCAAAAGCGCGCGCTCAAGGCGTTTGCCGAGGGTACGATCGATGTGCTCATCGGAACGCATCGTCTTCTTTCGGCCGATGTGAACCCCAAAAACCTGGGCATGGTGATCATCGACGAAGAGCAGCGCTTTGGCGTGCAGCACAAGGAGCAGCTCAAAAACCTGCGCGAGCAAATCGACGTGCTCACGCTCTCGGCAACGCCTATTCCGCGAACCATGCAGATGGCCACGAGCGGCGTGCGCGACATGAGCCTGATCACCACACCGCCGACCGGGCGTCGTCCCGTGATCGTGCACGTGGGGGAGTACGACCCCGACGTGGTGAGTGCGGCGATTCGCCTGGAGGTGGGCCGCGGCGGCCAGGTGTACTACGTGTCCAACCGCGTCAAGACCATCGACGATGCCGTGGCGCGCGTGCACGAGGCCGCGCCCGAGGCGCGCGTGGGTGTGGCACACGGCAAGATGAGCCCCCGCGAGGTCGAGGACGTGATGATCGAGTTCGCGACCAAGAAGATCGACGTGCTTATCGCCACGACCATCGTGGAGAGCGGCATCGACAACGCAACGGCCAACACGCTCATCATTGAGGACTCGCAGCGTCTGGGCCTGGCGCAGCTCTACCAGCTTAAGGGCCGCGTGGGCCGCTCGGCCACGCAGGCATACGCGTACTTTATGTTCCCCGGCGAGCTGCCGCTTACCGAGGAGGCAACGGCACGCCTGACCGCACTTTCCGAGTTCCAAGACCTGGGCAGCGGCATGCGCATCGCCATGCGCGACCTGGAGATTCGCGGCGCCGGCTCGCTTATGGGAGCCGAGCAGCACGGCAACCTGTCGAGCGTGGGCTTTGACCTGTTTACGCAGATGCTGGGCCAGGCCGTGGCCGAGGCGCGCGGCGATGACGACGCCGGCGTGGAGGCGGCGAGCGTGGGCATTAACCTGCCGGCCGACTACTTCTTGTCCGAGGAGTACCTGCCGGCGGTGGACCAGCGCGTGCTCGTGTACCGTAAGCTCGCGGCGGCCGAGGACCTGGAGAGCATCGACGAGGTGCAGGAAGAGACCGAGGCCGCGCATGGCGAGCTGCCGTTGGCGGGACTCAACCTGTTCAATCGCGCGCGCATCCGCATTCGCGGCGAGCGCCTGGGGCTCGAGAGCGTCACGCTCAGCGGCGGTCGCATCACGTTTTTGGGCGTCGACGTGCCCAAGAAGGTGGTATTTGAGCTTAAGACCCGCTATGGCGCGGTGAACTTCCCCAAGAGCCGCAAGCTGTCGGTGCCCTACAAGGCGGGCAGCGGCCTGGGTCGCGGCCTCGACGCCAACGACGGCACCGGTCCCGTGGCCGCGGCGCTCATGCTGCTGCAGCAGCTGGGCGCTAGTGATGATGACTAGCGAGTCGACGCCGTAAACGCCCTATTTGGGCAATCTGGTTCCATCGAAAGGAAAGCATGTTCGGATACATCTATAAGAAAGATGTCGCCATGATCGCGGTTATCCTTGCCCTTTGTCTGGGCGTGGGCAGTTTCTTCGATTACCAAATCTCGAGCGCGCTGTTCAATATCGGCAGCATGTACGGCCGCTTTATCGAGGCCGTCGGCGAGCTGCCGTTTGAGCTGACGGCGAGCGTCGCGGGCGTCATGCTCGTGCGCGCGGTGCGTCCCGACTCCGGGGGGAGCAAATGGCTCGCCGTGCTCGGCATCCTCGTCAACGTTGGCCTGGCCGGCTACGAGATCGTCTCGTCCCTGAAGGTTGGCGGCAAACTCATCGCTGTTCAGTTAGTGCTGACGTTTGTGCTGGTGATCGCCGCCAACCTTATCGTCTATCGCCTCACGCGCACGACCGAGCCCGACGAGCTTACGCGCTGGGCGTTGATGGTGCTTGCCGTGTGGGTCGCTCAGGCCATCATCCTCAACGTGATTGTCAAGCCGCTGTGGTCGCGCCCACGCATGCGCGTGATCGAGGTGACGCAGGGACTCGAGTTTCAGCCGTGGTGGGTGATCGGTAACCCCGACAAGTGGGCCTATATTGCCGCCGGTGTAGTCAAGGACGGCTTTAAGTCGTTTGCGAGCGGACACACGGCGCATGCGGCGATCGGCCTTATGCTCGCCGGGCTTCCCGCGACGGCCTTTAAGGAAAAGCCGTCGCGCCGTCGTGTGGTCTTTTGGACGGCGGCTGTGGTCGCGGCGCTCGTCGCGTTTGGCCGCATCGTGATCGGAGCGCACTTTTTGAGTGACGTGAGCTGCGGTTTTGCCCTGGTACTGGCGCTTGAGTGCCTTGCCGCGCGCATTGCCTATCCCAACGGCGTACAATAGCTCCGTTTGAATCATCTGGCCGATACCCGGTAAGAGAGGATTGCCATGCTCGCGTTTAACAACGACTATTCCCACGGCGCACATCCGGCAGTGCTGCAGGCGCTTGTCGACACCAATATGGAGCCGCAGCCCGGCTACGGTACCGATGCGCATACCGAGCGTGCCAAGCAGCTTATTCGCGAGGCCTGCCAGGCCCCCGATGCCGACGTGTTTTTTCTGGTGGGCGGCACGCAGGCCAACGCGACGGTGATCGACATGCTGCTCGCGCCGTACGAGGGCGTCGTTGCTGCCGAGACTGGCCACGTCGCCTGCCACGAGGCGGGCGCCATCGAGTTTGGCGGCCACAAGGTACTCACCATCCCCGGCTACGAGGGCAAGATGCACGCCGAGGACCTCGAGAACTATATCCAGGTGTTCTACGAAAACGAGAGCTACGAGCACACGGTGTTCCCGGGCGCCGTGTACGTGAGTCTATCGACCGAGTACGGCACGCTGTACTCCAAGGCCGAGCTCGCGGCGATTCACGCAGTGTGCCAGAAGCGCGAGATTCCGCTGTTTGTGGACGGTGCTCGCCTGGCCTATGCGCTGGCGGCCGATGAGTGCGACATTACCCTACCTGAGCTGGCACAGCTATGCGACGTGTTCTACATCGGCGGCACCAAATGCGGCGCGCTCTGCGGCGAGGCCGTGGTGTTTTGCGGCATGCACGCTCCGGCACATCCCATTCCGCGCATTAAGCAGCATGGCGCGCTGTTGGCCAAGGGCCGCCTGACGGGCGTGCAGTTTGAGGCGCTCTTTACCGCCGGCCTGTATTTTGAGATTGGCCGTCAGGCGATTGAGACCGCGCAGGCGCTTCGTCGCGTGCTGCACGAGCACGGCTACCAGTTCTTTTTGGAGACGCCCACAAACCAACAGTTCGTGATTCTGCCCAACGAGGACATGGCCCGCATTCGCGAGCATGCCTCGATCGAGTACTGGGAAAAGTACGACGAGACCCACACAGTGGTGCGCTTTTGCACCAGCTGGGCTACGACGCAGGAGGACATCGACGCGTTGGCGGCTGTCCTGTAGCCTGATGTAATGACGAGGGGCCGCCTTGCGCTTGGGTTTGGCGCAGGGCGGTCTTTGCTTTTGAGGGGGAGGGGCTGTATGCCCGAGAAATCCGAGGTGTCCGAGCCGACGATTCGCCTGGCGACGCCCGAAGACGCGCCGGCGTTGCTTGCCATCTATGAGCCATATGTGCGCCAGACGGCGATTACCTGCGAATACGAGGTACCGAGCGTTGAGGAGTTCGCCGGGCGCATCGAGCGTACGCTCAAGCGCTATCCGTATCTGGTGATGGAGCTGGACGGGCGTCCGGTAGGCTATGCCTATGTGAGTTCGCTCAACAGCCGCGAGGCATACGACTGGTCGGTCGAGACGTCGATCTACCTGGCGCGCGACGTGCGCCACGGCGGGCTGGGCCGCAAGCTGCACGATGCGCTCAAGCAATGTCTGATTGCGATGGGCATCACCAACATGTGCGCGCTTATCGCCGTGCCGCACGACAAGGACGACGAGTATCTGACGCACAACAGCCAGGACTTCCATGCCCATATGGGGTATCGCCTGGTGGGTGCCTTCGACCGCTGCGCCCAAAAGTTCGGCCGCTGGTACGACATGTGCTGGATGGAGCTGGTCCTAGCCGAGCGCACACCCAACCAACCCAAACCAACCTGGTTCCCCGACCTTCCCAAACCTATCATTTAGGGACAGGTTTATTTTGGCAGGTTAGCCGATTGGCTCGGTGTATTTGGCGCGGTCGGTGCGTTGGATGCGCTTAGAGACATGGAGCGGTCGGCCGTCGGTGTCGTAGACGTAGTCGGTGATCAGGATCAGCGCCTGCCCGCGCTCGACGTTGAGCAAAAACGTCTCGTTTTGCGAGGCATAGCACACCTCAAAGGTCTTATGTCCCTGTGCTGGCGCGCGATGGAATTCTTGGCGCAGCGTCGCGTAGAGCGAACCGTTGATATCGCGATCGATGAGCGTCTCGAAGCTTGGCGGCAGGTAGGTGGTCTCCAGGCACAGCGGCACGTCGTCCAGGTAGCGCAGGCGGACAAGTTTGACGAGCTTGCTGCCCACGGCGGCGTCAAAGAACTTAGCTATGCTGCCGGCCGCCTTGGCAAAGCCCGAGTCCACGGTGCGCGTGGTGGGCTTCATGCCCTGACCTTCGACCTGCTTGGTATAGCTCGAAAACACTAGGTTGTTCTCGTGGAGCGCGGGCGTGTCGGCCACAAAGGCGCCACGCCCGCGCTCGGTGCGCACCAGGCCCTCATCAACGAGAACCTTAAGGGCGTGGCGCACGGTGCTGCGCGACAGCCCCGATTCGTCCATGAGCTCCATCTCGGACGGCAGCTTGTCTCCGCGTGCGTAGATGCCGGCGGCGATGCGGTCGCGGAGCGTACCCGCCAAGCGCTCGTATTGGCTCAGTTTCTTTTTAGATGAAGCGTTCATGCGATCAGCCTATATCTAACTTGTATGCTTATCTAAGCAAGCATGTATTCAACACAACAATAAAACCGCTGGTATCGAGCTACCGAAAACCTTACCAGCAAAATTTCTAAGATAAATATAGCATACAACTAGTCGACATAACCAAAACATGTATGTAACTTGTATGCCATCGAGAGCATCAAACGAGAAGAAAGGCTGATGCACGATGACTACTCAGGAACAGGTTAAGGATGTCGTCTCCCAGGTTTTGGCTGACAAGGCAGACAAGGGCGGCATCAAGCGCGTCGTGTGGATTGGCGCTGGCGGATCCAACGGCGGCAACTATCCTGCCCAGTACTTTATGGAGCACGAGGCCACGCAGGTCGTGAGCTCCAGCTACACCAGCAACGAGTTCGTGCACGCAACCCCTGCCTACGTTAACGAGAACACCCTGGCCGTCGTCGTGTCCATGCGCGGTACCAAGGAGACCATCGTCGCCGCCCAGGTCGCCAAGGACCACGGCGCCAGCACCATCGCAATCTATGTCGACGAGTCCGGCCTCACCGAGGTCTGCGACTACAAGATCCAGTATGACAGCCTGGCCGTCGACGAGTCCTGCATGGGCCGTACCAACTCCGCCGTCGTGACCATGATCGCCATGGAGCTCACGCAGCAGACCGAGGGCTATGCCGAGTACGAGACCGCTATGGCCGCCTTCGACCTGGTTGACCCCATCTATCGCAAGGCCGTCGAGTACACCCGTCCGCTTGCCGCCAAGTGGGCCGAGCAGAACGCCGACAAGCCCTGCATCAACGTGATGGCTCAGGGCCCGCTCTTTGGTGCTGCCTACGTCTTTAGCATCTGCAACGTGCAGGAGATGCTGCAGATCGACTCCTGCACCATCAACACCTGCGACTTCTTCCACGGTCCCTTCGAGATCCTGGACAAGCGCACCTCGCTGTTCCAGCTCATCAGCGTCGGCCGCAGCCGCTGCAACGACGAGCGCGGCATCCGCTTCGTCAACCAGTACGGTGGCGAGCGCGTCTATCAGCTCGATGCCAAGGAGCTCGGCCTCAACGACATCAAGGACAGCGTGAGCGAGTACTTCAACCACCTGATCTTCGCCCCGATCCTCAACAACGTCTACATGCGCGCGCTCTCTGCCGTCACGCACAAGGACTACATGACGCGCCGCTACATGTGGAAGCTGGATTACTAAGGGATAGAGCGGCCTAACAGCCCAATACCCCTCATGAGTTGCGGTGGAATAGTTCCTGTTTGGGGGCGTGAAGCCTCTGTTTGAGAACTATTTCACTGCAACTGCTAGAGCGGCACTTGGGGACGTTCCCTTTCTGCCGGCAGTTGGGGACACTCCTTGTGTCGAGAGATTTCCCGTTCGCCGATTTGTGCCTTGAAAAATGTATATAACGACTATAACGTAGCATGAAACATATTGGAAATATACTGAGGAGGCTGCGTTGAAGAGGAGCAATCTGGGCTATGTGCTGGTGCTGATCGCCGCGCTTATGTGGGGCAGCATCGGAATCTTTGTAAACGGCATCTCAGCCATGGGCGTTTCGTCCCAGAGCATGGCTGCCTTTCGCTTGTTGGTCGGAGCGCTTATCTTGGCGCCGGTCCTGATGTTTATGGGCTGCCGTCCGGGTGAGGGGTCTACCGTGGTTCAGGGTCCGCTGACCCTGTTCAAGGCAAGCCCTAAAGAGCTTGTTTCCTGCGCGCTTGTCGGTATCGTCGGTTTGGCTTCCGCCAACACCTGCTATTACGAGTGCATGCGCGAGGTGGGCATGTCCACGGCATCGGTGCTGCTCTACACGTCGCCGGTGTTTGGCGTCGCGCTCGGCCGCGTCCTTTATCGCGAGGACGTGACCCTCAACAAGCTCGTCGCCATTGTCTTTAACATCGTTGGCTGTGTGCTTGCGGTGACCAATGGCGACCTTTCCGGTTTTCATTTTTCGGTTTGGGGCGTCACGTCGGGCGTGATTGCAGGCCTTTGTGGTGCGTCGCTCGCGGTGTTTAGCCGGATAGCAACCAAGACGGTCCACCCGCTGGCTGTCACGTTTTGGGGCTTTGTTTTTGGCGGTGCGGTTATGGCAGCTATCGCGGCTCCGTGGCCGGATGTCGCCGCGGCAATGTCGCCACAGCTGCTGCTGCTGTTCCTTGGCTTTGGACTCATCCCCACAGCCGTGGCTTACATCTTATATATGCAGGGTCTGTCCATGGGGCTCGAGACGTCGAAAGTTCCCGTCGTAATGTCATTCGAGACAGTCGTCACCGTACTGCTGGGCATTGGTGTCTACGCCGAGCCCGCCGGCGCGATCAAAGTTCTGGGCATCGTTTTGGTGCTCGCGTCCATCGTGATTATGAACACCGACTTTTCCAAGCTGCGCAACAGTGTGTTTGTCGGTCATGTCGTTGAGAGCATGACCTTTAAACCCAACGCGTGGTGGACGGAGAAATCGCAGGACATGGATCTCTTCCGCGAGCGCACGGGCATTGCGCTGGAGCCCACCGTGCAGGAAAGTCCCTGGTACTTCGTGCGATAGGGGGGTTGCGCGCGGCGTCCGACCTGGGGTTATCCAGCCAGCGCCGGCCTACCCAAGACCATCGTTTCGATTGCGTTAAACCCGCCAACGGTCGTTTTTCACCCGCGAACGGTTTATATACTAATTATCAATATAAGCAACGTATAAGACGTTATAATGACCATAACGAAAAGGAGGAGGCAAGATGAATCAGATCATTCTCGCATCTCATGGCGGCCTGGCCGCAGGCGCCAAAGACACGCTCGAGATGGTTCTCGGCGACGTGTCGAACGTCCACGTCGTGTCGCTTGCTCGTGACGACAAGGAGCCCATCACCAATAAGGTTGAGGCTATGATCGCCACGTTCAACGCGGACGACACCGTCTATGTGCTGACCGATATGCTCGGCAGCTCGGTCAACAACAACATGGTCGAGCTTTCCAAGAACGGCACGAAGTTCACGGTTGTTAGCGGTTTCAACATCCCGCTGGCGCTCACGCTCGCTATGAGCCCCGTCCCCGTCAAGGGTGCCGAGCTCGCGGCCCTCATCAACGAGGCCCGCACCGGTCTGACCAACCCCAACGCACCGGTCGAGGCCGCCGCGGCTCCCGCCAAGAAGGCCAAGGCGTCCCGTCACAGCTCCGGTCCCGCCAAGATCGTCCTCGCACGTCTTGACTACCGTCTGCTGCACGGCCAGGTCGTCTTTACCTGGACCACCAAGGTTCAGGCCGAGCGCATCATCGTCGTCGACAACGCTGCCGCCAACGATGACATCAAGAAGGGCGCTCTTAAGCTGGCCAAGCCCCAGGGCGTGCGCCTGAACGTCTTCACCGTCGAGCGTGCCCTCGCCAAGATGGACAAGCTCAACACCCTCGGCGAGCGCGTCATGTTCGTCTTTGGCAACACGGCCGAGATGCTGCAGTTCTGCCAGGGCTACAAGCTCGACGCCATCAACCTGGGCGCCACCGCCAACCACGACGGTGCCGATCAGGTCGGCGGCAAGGACAGCTCCGTCTTCCTCGACGCCACCCAGAAGGCCGACGTCAACCAGCTGCTCGACATGGGCATCAAGCTCTACGTCCAGCAGACCCCTACGTATCAGAGCGTCGACATCGACGCCAAGCTGTAATCAACCAGGCTTTTGCCTGACTGAAAGGAGAAGGGTATGAATACGTTCATCAGTGCGGTGCTCGTCGGCCTCGTCGGCGTGTTCTGCATGTGGGACTCCCGCCTGCTCGGTCGTCTTAACTTCGAGCAGCCTCTCGTTGGCGCTACGCTCGTCGGTCTGCTGCTGGGCGATGTGCCCACCGGCCTTGCCGTCGGTGCCGCCGTCGAGCTCGTGTCCATGGGCCTGGTGCAGGTCGGCGCCGCCGTTCCGCCCGATATGGTCCTGGGCGGCATCGTGGCCGCTGCCTTCGCGTGCCTGACCGATGCTTCCGCCGAGACCGCCATGACGATCGCCATCCCGGTCGCCGTCCTGGGTCAGCTCCTCGGCATCGTGTTCCGTTCCATCATCGCCGCCCTCACCCATGTGGCCGATAGCGCGATTGATAACGGCAAGTTCAAGACCGCCTACCGTATGCACATCTGCGCCGGCTCCGGTCTGTACGCCATCATGTACTTCCTGCCGATCTTCCTGGCCGTCTTTGTCGGTACCGACCTGGTCCAAGCCATCGTCAACATGGTTCCCGAGTGGCTGTCCGTTGGTCTGAACGTCTCGACCAAGATCATGACCGCCTACGGTCTGGCCCTGCTGCTCACCATGATGATCAAGAAGGGTATGACCCCGTTCCTGTTCATCGGCTTCCTGCTCGCCGCCTACCTCAACCTGTCCGTCATCGCGGTCGCTCTGATCGGTGTGTGCCTGGCTATCGTCTTCATGGGCTTCAAGTTCAATGGCTCCCATGCAGCCGCCGGTGTCGATTCCGACTACGATCCGCTCGAAGACGACGAAGACTAAGGAGGAACACACTATGGCAACCGCAACCAAGGACGTGTCCCTGAACAAGAAGGTCAGCCAGTTCTTCTGGCGCTCCTGGGCCATCCAGGCCTCTTGGAACTACGAGCGTCAGATGAACATGGGCTTCCTCTACGGCATGGTCCCCACGCTCGATCGCCTCTATCCGGACGAGTCCGACCCCAAGCAGCTCGCTGCTAAGAAAGAGGCTTACCACCGTCACATGGCGTTCTACAACTGCACCCCGCAGACGAGCGCTTTCATCCTGGGCCTCGCCGCCTCCATGGAGGAGGAGTACGCCAAGGATCCCGAGAACTTCGATCCCGATTCGATTAACGCGGTCAAGACCTCCCTCATGGGCCCGCTTTCCGGCATCGGTGACTCCTTCTTCCAGGGCACCATCCGCGTTATCGCCTTTGGCCTGGGCGTTCAGCTGGCTCAGCAGGGCTCCATCATGGGTCCGATCCTGGCCATGCTCATCTCCATCGTGCCCTCCGTGCTGATCACGTGGTTCGCTGCCAAGATCGGCTACCAGGGCGGCCACGAGTACCTGAGCAAGCTCCAGGGTGGCGACCTCATGGAGAAGCTCATGTATGTCTGCGGCATCGTGGGTCTTATGTCCGTGGGCGGCATGATCGCTACGCTGATCGGCGCCACCACCCCGCTGCAGTTCGCTGAGGGTACCGTCGTGATCCAGGACATCCTGGACGGCATGATGCCCCAGATGATCTCCCTTGGCCTCACCGGCCTTATGTACTGCCTCATCAAGAAGAACGTCAACACCGGTTGGCTTCTCGTGATCGCCATTGTGGGCGGCATCGCCCTCTCCGCGGCCGGCATCCTGGCCTAGTCGCGACCCAATGCTTCCCCCGGGGGCCTGCCTGGCATCCCATACCCCAGGCAGGCTTCCATCCCTAACATGTGACAAGGGGACAGTTCCTTTGTCACATCCTCAACGGGCCGGCGACTCGGTCCTAACCACGGTAACCCTGCGAGCGTCCGGCAATGTGGCGCCGCAACAAATCGAAAGGAATGTGTCAGATGTACGAGATCGACCTTAACCTCCCTAAGCAGATCGTCGCTGACGTCCTGTCCAACCACGAGATTCACAGCGTCGCTTTCGTCGGCTGCGGTGCTTCCATGTCCGACCTTTACCCCGCCAAGTACTTCCTGGCCAACAACACGGACAAGCTGAACGTTCAGATCTTCACCGCTAACGAGTTCAACTACGACACGCCTTCCTGGGTCAACGAGCACACCTTCGTGATCACCTGCTCCCTCGGTGGCTCCACGCCCGAGACCGTCGAGGCCAACAAGACCGCCAAGAAGCACAACTGCCCGGTCGTCTCCCTCACCAACAAGGCTGGCTCCGCTCTGACCGTCGACGCCGACCACGTCATCGTCCACGGCTTCCACGCCAACTACGCTGCCAAGTGCGAGAAGCCCGGCTATGCCATCGCTCTTGCTCTCGAGATCCTTCAGCAGACCGAGGGCTATGACCACTACGAGGACATGATCACCGGCCTCACCAACGTTTTCGATCTCTGCGAGAACGCCGCTCAGCACTGCAAGAAGCTCGCCAAGAAGTTCGCCGAGGACTTCAAGGACGACAAGATGATCTACTTCATGGCCTCCGGTGCCTCCGAGAAGATGGCTTATTCTCACGCCGCCTTCCTGTTCACCGAGATGCAGTGGATCGACGCCGCCGCCTACAACACCGGCGAGTACTTCCACGGCCCGTTCGAGGTTTCCACCGAGGGTAAGCCCTACGTCTTCTTCATGTCCGATGGTGCTACCCGTCCGATGGACGCTCGCGCCCTCACCTTCCTTGAGCGCATGGGCGCCAAGGTCGCTCTGATCGACTCCAAGGACTACGGCCTGGCTGACGCCGTGCCCGCGAGCGTCGTCACCTACTTCAACCCGCTGCTGCACCTCGCCGTTATGCGCGAGTACGGCAACCAGATCGCCGAGGCCCGTCAGCACCCGCTGACCATGCGTCGCTACATGTGGAAGCTTTCCTACTAATCACAAGTAAGTAGACCTTACGGGTTGATTGAGAGGGGATGGGGTTTGCGCCCCGTCCCCTTTTTGCTTTGGGGGCGTGTCTGTCGCGTCGCAAAACACCAGATAAAACCTACCAAAATAAACCTGTCCCTTTTTGGCAGGTGGGAGGAGATGCGTATGATCAAGGCAGTGCTGTTTGATATGGACGGCGTGCTGGTCGATACCGAGTGGTTCTACAACCGTCGCCGCGTGGCGTTTATGGAGGAAAAGGGGTTCCACTTTGACGAGATCCCCGATCTTTCGGGGTCTAACGAGCCTGCCATCTGGAAGTCGCTGGTGCCCGACGATGTTGAGCTGCGCGAGCGCTTGCGCGTTGAGTACAAGCAGGTCTACAGCCCGGTTCACCCTGTTCCGTATGCCGAGCTGCTCAACGAGCAGACGGAGCCGGTGATGCGCGAGCTGCACGAGCGCGGCGTCAAGTGTGCCATCGCGAGCTCGTCCTATCGCGAGCTCATTGACGAGCTGGTGGAGATTGCCGGTATCACCGACGTGCTGGACTACACCATCAGCGGTCACGAGTGCAGTGCATTTAAGCCCGACCCCGAGATCTACCTGCGTGCCATGGAGGCGCTGGGTGTGGAGCCTACCGAGTGCCTGGTTATCGAGGACTCGCCTTTGGGCATCGAGGCCGGCAAGCGCTCCGGCGCGCGCGTCCTGGCGCTGCGTCCGCACGAGGGCGTTAACCTGGACCAAACGGGAGCCGACGCCGTCATCGACAACCTCGCCGACATTCTGACCGCTTTGTAGCGTCAATTCGCCGCAAGAAGTGCGGATTCACACGTCTCTTGCGGTGGATTGGCTCATTTTGGCTTCGATTTGATCCGTTTGGCTTCGACTCAGGCTAAGTGAGTAGACTTTTTGGCGCAGGCCGAGCACAAAGCGTATCTGCCTTAGTAAAACCGCAGGTCACGGAAGTGGCAGCTTTGGGTGTGCTCGGCAGGTCGCGAAAAGCCTACTCACTTAGAATTTGGCTCTTTGGTTGGGGGGCTGCTGGCTCGTTTTGGTTGTCGAGAGAGGGTGAATTGAAGCGCCCTCTCGCGCTCCATGCTACAATCGCCGGCATGCCCCACAATTACATCTGCCTTCGAAAGGAGCCTACGTGGCGAACGCCATCGATCAGCTCACGGACCGCGTGCTCGTGCTCGGTCGTCTCACCATCGTCCGCCGCGCCATTACTGCCGTGGCGGTCACCATCTCCGCCGTTCTCCAGACATTTCTGATTCAGGCGTTCATTCGCCCCGCCGACCTGCTTCCGAGCGGCCTCACCGGCGTCGCGGTCCTGCTCGATCGCGTCACCTCGCTCGGCGGCGTTCATATCGACATCTCGCTCGGCATGCTCGCGCTCAACATCCCCGTGGCGCTCCTTTGCTGGAGCGGCATCAGCAAGCGCTTCGTCATCTTCTCGATGATGCAGGTCATGCTCTCGTCGCTGTTCCTCAACATCTTTCACTTCGCCCCGTTTTTGGGCGACAAGATCATGCTCATCATCTTTGGCGGCGTGGTCTCGGGCCTGGGCGCCGCCATCGCGCTTAAGTCCGGCGCATCCACCGGCGGCACCGACTTTATCGCGCTGTGGGTTTCCAACCATACAGGCAAGACCATCTGGGGCGTCATCTTTGGCTTTAACTGCGCTATCCTGGCGATCTTTGGCTTTATGTTTGGCTGGGACAATGCGGCGTATTCCATCGTGTTCCAGTTTATTTCGACCAAGACCATCGACAGTTTCTACCGACGCTACGACCGTGTGACGCTGCAGATCACGACACGCAAGGCAGATGAGGTCATGACAGCCTATGTTGACCATTTTCAGCATGGCATTAGCTGCGCCGAGATCATTGGCGGATACAGCCGCGAAAAGATGTATCTGCTGCACGCCGTTGTCTCGACCTACGAGAGCCAGGACATTATCAAGCTGGTGTGCGATATTGATCCCGGCGCCGTGATCAATGTGTTCCACACACTCAACTTCGTGGGCGGCTGGTGGGGCGGTCATGTCGACGAGCCCATGCCCACGGCCGTACCCGATCCCGACAAGCCCGCGCGCATGGCCAGCAGGCAGGCGCGCCTCAGCGAGCAGGACAGTCTGCAGCAGGACGACGGCAAGTAAGGATTTGCTGTATGTGGTGTATCGTTTTATCAAACTGATGTAACATATAAAAAGACGTTATATACGTATTAGTTATTTCGCTATTTTGATAAGAGTGATCAGATATGCCCGCACCCAAAAATGCACCGCTTTACCAGCAGATTTATGACGAGATCAAGGATGCAATCGAGAAAGGGGTTTATGCACCCAAGGAGCGCATTCCGTCCGAGCTTGAGCTTGCCGAACAGTACGAGGTGAGCCGTATTACGGTGCGCCGTGCCGTCGAGGAACTGTGTTCCGACGGCTATCTGGTTAAGCAGCAGGGCCGCGGCACCTTTGTCTCCACGCCGCACATCAACCGCCAGTTCCACGCCTCGACGCTGCAGACGTTCACCGAGCTTTGCGCCGATAACGGCATGAAGGCGGGCGCGCATGTGATCAATCGCCAGATTGTGCCGGCGCGCCAAAACGAGATGGAATTCTTTGGCCTGCAGAAGGATGCGCTGCTGCTGCATATCAAACGCGTGCGTACGGCCGATGGTGAGCCCATCTTTGAGGAAAACGTCTTTGTGCCGTTTGACGCCTACTGTGAGCTGTTGACGGCCGATCTTGAGGACAAGTCGATTTTTGCCGAGGTCGAGCGTGTTGGCGGAACCCCGATTGTCTCGGTTGGCTACCGCACGGTCGAGGCCGTTCGCGCGAATGCCGAGCAGGCCGCCGAGTTGGGCATTGCCCCGCACGATCCGCTGCTCAACCTGCGCGCCGGCTTTATCGGCCCCAATGGCGAGCCGGTCCTGATGGGTAAGCAGTACTACGTGGGTAGCCGTTACGTCATGGTGATGTAAGTTACGCGGTTTTACCAAACCGCGTAACGGGCCGACGCTGCGCCCTTGGTTCCGCCGTTCTAACGAACGGCGGACCGGTCGACGCTGCAAACGCCCCTAAGCGGCAATCTGACGTTCAATCGTCGGTCGCGTACCCAAAGTACGCTTCCCTCCTCTTTCACGTCACCTTGCTCGCTTAGGGGCGTTTTCGCTGACTTATGCTCAACCAGCGACGTTTGCGCGCTTGTCAAGAGATTAGCCGTTGGGAAAGTGTCCAAAAATCCCACGCTCGTTCCTTTTGGATTGCGTTGCCCGTGGCCGACAGCCGTGCGGCACCGGTCCGCGTGGCGGCGTATAATCGGCGGCAGATGACTTGGACGTTAGGAAACCATGACCGATAGCATGCAGCAGATGGCGCTTGACACGCTCGGCGCCTATTTTGGCTACACCTCGTTTCGCCCGGGGCAGGACCGCATGGTGGATGCGATTCTTGCAGGCCGCGATGCGCTGGGTGTTATGCCCACGGGCGCCGGCAAGTCCATTTGCTACCAGGTGCCCGCGCTCATGCTGCCCGGCATCACCTTTGTGGTGAGTCCGCTGCTGTCGCTTATGGAGGACCAGACCCGTGCGTTGCTCGCGGCGGGTGCGCGACCCAGCTATCTCAACTCCAGCCTTACTCCGGCCCAGCAAAACACCGTGCTCAAGCGGGCGCGCGAGGGCCGCTACCAGCTTATGTACGTGGCACCCGAGCGCTTGCTCGAGCCGCGTTTTTTGGCCTTTGCGCAGGAGGCTGCGGGTTCCGCCGGCATTGGCGTGCCGCTCGTGGCCATTGACGAGGCCCACTGCGTAAGCCAATGGGGTCAGGATTTCCGCCCCGCCTATCTGCAGATTCGTGAGTTCATCGATTCCCTGCCGCAGCGCCCCATCGTGGCGGCGTTTACCGCCACGGCGACCGAACGCGTGCGTGCGGATATTCAGCAGATGCTCGGCCTGCAAAACCCTGCGACGGTGGTGACGGGCTTCGATCGCAAGAATCTCTACTTTGGTTGCGAGGAGATGGGCGACAAGGCCAAGACTGCCTGGGTGCGCGACTATGTGATCGCGCATTCGAGCGAGAGCGGCATCGTGTATTGCTCGACCCGCAAGACGGTCGATGCGCTGGCCGCGGAGCTTGCCGAGGCACTGGGCCCCAGCGGCATTCGTGTGGGGCGCTACCATGCCGGCATGGGCAACGACGCCCGCCGCCAGAGCCAGCGTGCCTTTATCGACGACGACATCCAGGTGATGGTTGCCACCAACGCCTTTGGCATGGGCATCGACAAGCCCAACGTGCGTTACGTGATTCACAACAACGTGCCCGAGAGCATCGAGGCCTACTACCAAGAGGCGGGCCGCGCCGGCCGAGATGGCGACCCGGCCAGCTGCCATCTGCTGTGGAACGGTAACGATTTCCGCATGCGGCGCTTTTTGATCGACCGCGGCGATGCGGCCGACGAGGCGCTTGACGACGAGCAGCGCGCGTGGGCGCTCCAGAACCGCTATCGCCTGCTCAGCCAGATGGAGGGCTACTGCAATACCACCGGCTGCCTGCGCGAATACATGCTGCGCTACTTTGGCGACGAGGCCGCGGCCGAGCATGCCGCGGCCAGTACGGGCGGCACCGCCACGGACGACGTCGAGAGCTGCGGCAACTGCAGCAACTGCCTCACGCAGTTCGAGGTCGAGGACGTCACCGATATGGCCCGCGCCGCCGTGCGCTACGTGGCCACGCGTCCCATGCGCTTTGGCAAGTCGCTCATCGCCGATGTGCTCCACGGCGGCAACACCGAGCGCATTCGCCAGATGCATCTGGACGAGGACCGCGGCTACGGTGAGCTGTCGAGCGAATCGGTCGGGCGCATCAAGGACATCATCGGCCAGCTGTGCGGCCGCGGTTATCTGGCCACCTCGCAGGGGCAGTACCCGGTCGTGGGGCTGGGTCCGCGTGCCGTCGAGGTCGAGGATGAGGCGTTCGCCTTTACCGTTAAGCGTCGTGCGTCCAAGCGCAAGGCCTCGGCCCGCGCCCGCCGCGCCGTCGATCTGCTGCGCGAGGAGGCCGAGCTGGATCAGCGCCCGCGTGTTGGCGACGATGCCGAGCTGTTCGAGCGCCTGCGTGCCCTCCGCAAGGAGATCTCGACGGAGCTGGAGATGGCGCCGTACATGGTCTTTTCCGACAAGGCCCTGCGCGGCCTGTGCCGCCTACGCCCACAGACGCGCGACGAGCTTATCCAGGTCAACGGCATCGGCGAGAAAAAGGCCGACGCCTTTGGCGAGCAGTTTATGGCGGCGATTGAAGAGTTTGAGTCCGAGCATGCACGGAATGGAGCATAACGATGGCATCCGATGATAAAACCGAGCGCACTGAGGTGTCCGCTGTGCCGCTGTACCAGCAGGTTATGGACGACCTAAAGGGCGAGATCGCGCGTGGCGTGTACGCATCCGGCTCGCGCATTCCTTCCGAGATGGAGCTCGCGAAGTACTACGGCGTGGGACGCATCACCGTGCGCCGCGCCATCGAGGAGCTGTCGCGCGCGGGGTATCTCAACCGCCAGCAGGGGAGGGGCACGTTCGTGTGCGCGCCCAAGCTCAAGCGCAAGATTGTCCAGAAGGGTGACGTTCAGAGCTTTTCCGAGGGTTGCGCTGCCAACGACATGGTGCCGGGTGCGCGCCTGGTATCGCGCACGGTGGTTGCGGCGACGCGCGAGGATGCGGCGTTCTTTGGCGTAGAGCCCGGCTGCGAGCTTATTGTGGTCGAGCGCGTGCGCACGGCCGACGGCATCCCCGTCATGCTCGAGAACAACGCCTTTGTGCTCGCCGACCATCCCTACCTGCAGACGCTGGCCGACGAGGACCTCACCGATAACTCAATCTTTGCGCTCGTTGCCGAGCATTCGGGTCGCGCGCCGCTCAAGTCCGACCCCTGCACCGTGGAGATTGCGCTTGCCGATACTCAGACGGCCCCGCTGCTGGAGGTGCCGGTCGGCGAGCCGCTCTTCTATATGGAGGCCTACTTTACCGACGCCGGCGGGCGCCCTCTACTGCTCGGCCGCCAAAAGATCGTGGGCTCGCGCTACGTCTTTGACATCTAACGTCCACAGATAGAACAATATAGAACAAATTTGCTGAGATGACTTCACGGGCGTTGTTACACGTGCTATAAATAGGGCAACATAGAACGACAGCAGGTACGAGCTGTCGTCGTTCAAAGCCGCCCCACAAGGAGGAGCATCAGCATGAACGCACACGATCTGGTTCAGGAAATCATCGAGCGCAAGGGCAAGATCGAGAACGTCTTTTGGATCGCTTGTGGCGGTTCGATGATCGACCTGATGCCGGCCAACGAACTGCTCAAGCGTGAGGCCACCACGTTTACCTCGACGGTCTACACGGCGCGCGAGTTTTGCCTGATGGCTCCCAAGAGCCTTGGCGAGAAGTCGCTCGTTATTGCCTGCAGCCACAGCGGCAACACGCAGGAGGTCGTCGACGGCTGCGAGATGGCGCTGGCTGCCGGCGCCGAGGTCGTTGCCCTCACCGACTGCGAGGGCTCCAAGATCGATAACGGCAAGTGGACCACCTGGGTCTATCCGTGGGGCGAGGGCGTGTCACAGGTCGAGGTGCCGCAGGGCATCGGCGCTCTGATCGCCGCCGAGCTGCTCGACCAGCAGGAAGGCTACGAGGCACTCGCTGACATGTACGAGGGCCTTAAGCAGATGGATGCGCTGCTGCCCGCCGCCCGCGAGAAGGTCAACGCCGAGCTGGGCGATCGCTTTGCCGAGCTCTGCCAGCAGCACAAGTTCTTCTATATCCTTGGTTCCGGTCCCAACTTTAGCCAGACCTATGCCATGGCCATCTGCTCGCTCATGGAGATGCAGTGGCAGCACTGCTGCTACATCCACTCCGGCGAGTACTTCCACGGCCCCTTCGAGGCCACCGAGCCCGGCGTGTTCTACTTTGTGCAGCTCGGATCGGGCGAGTGCCGCCCCATGGAGGAGCGCGCGCTGGCGTTCCTCAACACGCACACCGACACGATCATGGTGCTCGACGCGCTCGAGTACGGCGTGGGCGAGGTACCTGCCAGCGTGCGTTCGTACCTGGAGCCGATCTTCTTCTACAACATGAGCTGCGAGCTGCGCGCCGCCCGCGGCAAGGTGTTCGACCACAGCCCCGAGGTTCGTCGCTACATGGGCATCGAGCAGTACTAGGTAACGGGAAAACCATTCACCTTCGATTCGTAAGGGCGCTGCGTGAGTCAAAAAAGCGGGCCGCGCCGGAAATCCCCGGCGCGGCCCGCTTAGTATCGCGCTTAGATTCGCAAGGTTGCGGCAGCCAGCGGACTACTTGGCGTCGTAGGCCTCGGCATCCCACCAGTCGAGCTGGGCGATGTTGTCGCGGATGTGCTGGCAGCTCTTGTGGAAGCCCTCGAGCTCGTGCTCGGACAGGTCCAGCGTGTAGACCTCCTCGACGCCCTCGGCGCCGATCACGCACGGCAGGGAGGTAAAGATGCCCTCCTCGCCATACTGGCCGGTCATAAGCGTGGAGGCGGAAAGCACGGCGTGCTCGTTGTGCAGCACGGCGGCGCAGACGCGCGCGGCGGAGTTGGCGACGGCGTATTCGGTGCACTGCTTGCCCTGGTAGGTCACATAGCCGCCCTTACGCGCGAGCTCCTCGACCTCCATGTGGTCAAAGGCGTACTTGTCGGGGTTCTCGGCCTGAAGCTCGTTGAGGTTTTTGCCGGCGATGGTTGCGGCCTTAAAGGCGGCAAGCTGGCTAAAGCCGTGCTCGCCGATCATGTAGGCGTCGATGGACTTGGGGCTCACGCCGACCTTCTTGGAGATCTCGGTGCGCAGGCGGGCGGAGTCCAGGCCGCAGCCCGAGCCGATGATCTTCTTGGGATCGTAGCCGGTCAGGTGCCACAGCTCGGTGCACACGACGTCGCAGGGGTTGGAGATGCTCACGAAGATGCCGTCAAAGCCGGCGTCGACGATGCGCTTGGCAAAGGTGCGGGCGGCGTCGGTGGTAAAGAACAGCTCGCCGTCGCGGTTGCCGGCGGCCAGCGCGACCTTGCCGGCGGCGTTGACGATGACGTCGCAGCAGGCCAGCTCCTCGTAGTGGTCGTAGCAGTTGACGATCTTGGTGTTGTACGGGACAAACGAAAGGGAGTCGCGCAGGTCCTGGACCTCGGACGTCACCTTGGCCTCGTTGATATCGCATAGGTACAGCTCATCGGCAATGCCCTGCATGAGCAGGCTGTTGGCGACATGTGCTCCTACGTGGCCCTGGCCGACCACACCGATCTTACGCGTCTGGTACATATATGTATCCTTTCGGCCGAGTTTTTCGCGTCGAACCATTGTAGCGTCCTGTTGCCACTTTGCTAGGCTAAAGCGCCACAGATTTTTGGGACATGCCGTAATCTCTACTTTTGGAGTGATTTGGGCCGCTGACGGCATCGCTGGGCGATGTGCTCGCGCGGATGGGGCCGGTCGTTGTACCATAGCTGCAACTGACTCATAAGGAGCATCCATGCCCATTCGCATCCCCGACGCCCTCCCTGCCGCCGCGCAGCTCGAGAGCGAGAACATCTTTGTCATGACCGAGTACCGCGCGCTGCACCAGGACATCCGTCCGCTGCGCGTGCTCATCCTCAACCTCATGCCCACCAAGATCGCCACCGAGACGCAGATCATGCGCAAGCTCTCCAACACGCCGCTGCAGGTGGAGGTGGACCTGCTGCGCACCAAAACGCACGAGGCCACGCACGTGAGCGCCGGCCACCTGGAGACGTTCTATCGCACGTTCGACGACATCCGCGACATCCACTACGACGGCCTGATTATCACGGGCGCGCCGGTGGAGCAGATGCCGTTCGAGGAGGTCGACTACTGGCCCGAGCTCTGCCAGATCATGGATTGGTCCACCACGCACGTGCACTCTACGCTGCACATTTGTTGGGGCGCGCAGGCCGGCCTGTACCATCATTACGGTATCCAGAAGTACGACCTGCCGGCAAAGGCGAGCGGCGTATTTGAGCATTATCTGGTGAAGCCGCAAAGCCCGCTGGTCCGCGGCTTTGATGACCGTTTCTATGCCGTGCATTCGCGCAACACCGATGTGCGCCGCGAGGACGTGGAGGCCGAGCCGCAGCTTGAGGTCGTGGCCGTGTCCGACGAGGTTGGCCTGTACATTGTCAAGTCGACCGACAGCCGTCGCTTTTTTGTATTTGGCCACCCCGAGTACGATACCGACACGCTGCGCCTGGAGTACGAGCGCGACGTGAAGCGCGGGCTCAACCCTCAGGTGCCGGCGCATTACTTTCCGGGCGACGACCCCACCGCCGAGCCGCGAAACGTCTGGCGCAGCCAGGCTCAGCTGTTCTACACCAACTGGCTCAACTACTACGTCTATCAAACCACGCCCTACGACCTAGCACGCGCCGGCGAGGAGCACTAGGCCGCTGTCGTGGCTGTGGCTGCGGCGGTTATCGTGGCCGCTACGCGACGAGCGTGGATAATCGGACACACGAGCGTGGATAATCGGATGCATGTTGAATGAGCGTGGATAATCTCCCGTTTTTAGCTCGTAAGGGGGCCCAAAGCGGGAGATTTTCCACGCTCGATTTTTCTGCAGCTGTTGTACCGGCGGCAGCATCATGCGTCGAGTACATACGGGCCGCATCGCAAACTAGGTAGTTTTGATCCACGGCATTTTTTCTTTCAATGAAGTCGGTGGCTTTTGAGGTTCAAAATGTGGAGACAGGGACCTCTTGACAACCGTTCTACCTGCAGATATAAGCCATTAACCTAAAGCGTTCAAAACCGTCAAGCATTTGGTCAGCTTTTGGTTGGCATTTGGTCAGACTTCGCATGAAACCGCCTGGTACGTTGGCGCCGTTCCAAGAGTTTGGAGGCGACATGGCAAACATGACGGCGAATCAAAGACTTGCAGGTCACATTAAGGCATGCGAACAGCAGATGAGCTGCGTGTACGCGCGAACTGCGGCGGAGGCAAAGCAGATTGAGCGACGGGTGGCGGCGGGAAGTCTAGAGGCGGTCATGCCAGGGCTGTATGCGCGTCCGGAATATTGGTCCGAACTCAAGTTTCGACAGCGTTATCTGCATCGGGTGCGGGCCCTAGCGCAAAAGCATCCCGACTGGACGTTTTGCTCCTATACAGCGGCTGTTATCTATGGCCTTTCGGTTTCGCATGCCAATTTGACGCACATCCATATCGCCGTGGCACCGGCACAATCAACGACGCCGGGCTCTAAGATTATTCGCCATCGCTATGCTCATCGAACGCGGGCCAGCCAGATGGATATTGCCGTGACCGATATCGATCAGACGATTACGGATTGCCTGGTCGATGCGTCGTTTGTCGAGGGGCTGATCATTGCGGACTCGGCGCTCCATGAGCAGCTGTTGTCGAAGGAGCATCTCGTTGAGGCAGTCAACAAGCTTGGCTTAAATCGTCGCGGTGTTGTGACGGCGCGCAGGGTTGCACGGTATGCCGATGGCCTGTCGGAAAGCGGTGGCGAGTCCAAGGCGCGCGCCCTGATGATCGAGCGCGGCTGGCAGACGCCGGAGCTGCAAATTGAGCTGTTCGACCCGGTTGAGCCGGGACGGCCGTATCGCGTCGACTACTTGTGGCGCGTGGAAGATCGGCTGATCATCGGGGAATTTGACGGATTCGTTAAAAGCGAGAAGGCAGCGGAGGAGGGCAAGCTCGCAAAGGCGCAGTTTGATGAGCGCCAGCGCGAGTCGAGGCTTTCGCTGCTTGATAACTGCAGGATCGTGCGCTTGTGCTGGGATGATCTGAGGGATCCGGCAAAGCTCGATCGCAAGCTCAAAGTTGCCGGCGTGCCGCGTGCATGTTGAGGCGGTTGCGGGGCGTTAAGCTGCACGAGCGTGGATAATCGGACACACGAGCGCGGAAATCTGGACGCGCGTTGATTGAGCGTGGATTTTCAGACATACGAGCGTGGATTATCGGACGTTTGAATAATGAGCGTGGATAATCTCCCGTTTTTTGCCCCCGAACAGTTCCAAAGTGGGAGTTTTTCCACGCTTATCTTGCGGGTGCGATACAACGACATTTAGGCGCTGACGATGTTGGGCAGCGGCAGGTCGTGGACGTCGGTGGGGACGTGGTCGATGCGCTGTTCGTCAAAGGCGATGCCGACGATTTGACATGCGGGCGAGAGCATGGACAGGTAACGGTCGTAGCAGCCGCCGCCGTAGCCCAGGCGCGCGCCGTCCATGTAGAGGGGAATCCCATACTCCTGGCAGACCTCAGAGATGGCTTTTAACTCCTCCTTCGTGTAGAGTGTCCCGTACTCTGTGGGATGGGAAATGTAGACCATCCCGGGGAACACCATGTGCTCGTGGTTTGCGTCCTTCCAGAAGGTGTGAAGGTATGCCCGCAGCGTCTCCGCCCCGATCTTTCCCTCCGTCTCGGGGATCTCCAGCACCTTGTGTCCCGTGTACTCGATGGCCCCGGCCTCGTGGACGCTCACGTGGCCCGTGCGGGCCGCCACCACGCCCTCGCAGCTGCCCAGCATGGTGGCGATGACCACCTCGTTGGTCTCCGGGCGTATCTCTGTCACGAACACCGGGTGACCCATGGAGAGCCCCAGGCC
>URPB01000010.1:0-33003 GCA_900549575.1 uncultured Collinsella sp. | reverse complement strand
ACCACCAACAACCGCATGGAACTCATGGCGGTCATCGTGGCGCTCGAGGCGCTCAACCGCCCCTGCGAGGTCGAGGTCCATTCCGATTCGCAGTACGTCGTCAACGCTTTCAATAAACACTGGATCGACGGCTGGAAAAAGCGCGGGTGGAAAACTGCCAACAAGCAGCCCGTTAAGAACCGTGACCTGTGGGAGCGCCTGCTTGCCGCAAGGAGCAAGCATAAGGTGGAGTTCATCTGGGTTAAGGGCCACGCCGGCCACGAGCTCAACGAGCGCTGCGATGAGCTCGCCACCACGGCGGCCGACGGCAGTAACCTAGATATCGACACCGGCTTTAACGAGAGCGACCTGTAACGGCGTTTTCGCACGCTTTTGTGTCCTCCCGCGCTACACTCGTCCTGTAGGCCAAACAACGCAAGGGGGACACATGCTGCGTATCGCAACCATCGGCACGTCCATGATCACCGACGACTTTATTCAGGTCGTCAATGCCAACGACCAGGCCGTATTCGTAGGCACGCTCTCGCGCAATGCCGAGCGCGGCGCCGCCTTTACTGCCGAGCACGGCGGCGAGCGAAACTTTACGTCACTCGATGAGCTTGCGGCAGCCGCCGGCGTCGATGCCGTCTACATCGGCAGCCCCAATGCGCTCCATTACGAGCAGGCGCTCGCCTGCATCGCCGGTGGCAAGCACGTCATCGTCGAGAAACCCTTCTGCGCCACCGAAGCACAGGCGCTGGAAGTCTTCCGCGCTGCCGAGGCAGCAGGTGTCGTGGCCCTCGAGGCCATGCGTCCCCTCCACGATCCCGCCTTCCACGCCATCGAGGACGCCCTGGGCGAGATCGCCCCCATCCGCCGCGCCTCATTGCGCTTTGGCAAGTATTCCTCGCGCTACAACGAGATTCTCGCGGGACGCGCCACCAATATCTTCGACTGCAATATGGCATCGGGTTCCCTCATGGACATTGGCGTCTACGCCGTCGAGCCCATGGTCGAGATTTTCGGCATGCCCTCCGGCCTTACGAGCATGACTACTCTGCTCGACCCCACCACGCGACAGCTCACGCACGGCCCCATCGACGGCTGCGGTTCCATCCTCGCCAGCTACGGCGGAGGCCGCATCTCCGTCGAGCTCGCGCACTCCAAAATTACGAATGACCTGCTGCCCTCGCAGATCGAAGGCGAGCGTGGCACTATCCAGATCGACCATCTGTCCACGCCCCGCAACGTCTGCATCGACTATCGCGGCGATGTCGTACGCGGCTCGGCGACCGAGGCGCCGCGCGAACAGGGCGACAACGGCCGCGTGCTCGACCTGCCCAAATCGAGCAACACTATGGAATACGAACTCACAGACTTTATCACCGCCATCGACGGCATCGATAACGTTAAGGAAGAGATTTGGGAGACCCCGGCGGGACGCCACGAGCTTGGCCACTACCGCGATGTCACGCTCGTCTCACTGCGCATCATGGATGCCGTGCGCCAGCAGGCCGGCATTATCTTCCCGGCCGACGCAGGCAAGCAGGCATAGCGATGGGTCTCTTCGATACGTTCTTCTCCAGCGTCACCGGCGGCAGTCGAGAACCTCAAAAACCATCAAACGTCGAGCTCGAGCTGCGCCGCAGACTTACTGTGCTCGCAAGCGACAAGGCCACTCTAGACACTCCCCTGCGCTATTTCCTGCGCTGGGCGGGGCAAGTCCAAGGCGTTGGTTTTCGCTTTACCAACACCAACCTCGCACAGGCACGCGCACTCACCGGCTGGGTGCGTAACATGGAAGACGGCTCAGTCGAGATGGAGATACAGGGAACTCCGGCAAACGTCCTATCTCATCTCGAGGCGCTTCATGCCTCCTACGAGCGCGTGGGAACGCGTTTTCGCCTTGTAGACGCCCAGGTCCGAGCCCCACTTGCCAATGAAGACGGTTTCAGTCCTCATTATTAGTATTGTGTGCTAAATACGGTATCATTTACCTACGACCGTTAATAGAAAAGAGGCGAGGCGCATGGCGGTGCAAAGAAGGAATACCAAGCAGCGAAAGCTGGTTCTTGACGCCGTGCGCCAAAGCTATAACCATCCCACCGCCGACGAAATCTACAACGCCGTGCGCGAACAGGATGACAAGATCAGCCGCGGCACGGTCTACCGCAACCTCAATCTCTTGGCCGACGCCGGCGAGATTCTCTCCATCAAGACGCCGGGCGGCAGCCGCTTCGATCGCACGATCGAGCCGCATGCGCATATCATCTGCACCTCGTGCAGCCGCGTCATCGACGTACCGCTCCCCTTCGATGCCCAGCTCGACGCCAAGGCGTCCGAGCAAATCGGCTGGCACGTCACGTCGCACTACACCATCTTCGAGGGTCTCTGCCCCGACTGTAGGTAGATGTTTGGAACATGCCTTAAAATCCACCTTTCCGCACTTTGCAGCAAAAAGTAGATTTCTAAACATGTCCCAAATGTCTACTCAGCAAGTAGACGACGCAGCTCTTCTTCGACCGTGCGCACGTAGCGGACGCGGTCGTTAATGCCACGCATAGAGGGGTTGCAACTCTCCATCAGATAGGGATGGCCCACGACGTTGAGCATGTCGCGATCGTTTTCGTTATCGCCAAACGTCATCATCTCATCGGGCGAAATACCCAGGGCACGACCGTAATCGGCAAGCGCGGAGCCCTTGCCCGAACCGAAGCCGATAAAGTCCGTCCACTCGGTTCCCGACGTCATCACGTCAACACGGTCGCTAAAGAGGCGCTCGAAATACTCCAGGGCCGCCGGCTGATCCACCTCGGGCGTCTGGAAGGCAATCTTAATGACGTCCTCGTCGATGTCCTCGGGGCGGTCGACCACCGCCACATCGCAGTGGACCTCATAGCGCAAATGGTCGACGAACGCATCGTTGCCGCTCATGGTGTAGAGGTGTCCCTCACACGAAAGGGTCACGTCGGCATGGGGATACGCAACCACGGCATTCGCGATATCCATAGCAAGGCTACGCTCCATGGAACGCTTGACAACGGCACGCCCCCCGCTCATCACCAGGGCTCCGTTTTCGCATACATAGGCGAGCTCATCGGCCACCGGGGCAAACAGGTAGCGCAAGCTCGCATATTGACGGCCGCTCGCCGGCATAAACACGATACCGCGACGATGCAGTTCATCGATGAGCTCAAAGGCCTCGGAACGCGGCTCGTGCTCCCCCGGATGCAGCAATGTGCCGTCCAAATCGCATGCAATCAGCTTGATTCCCTCAAGACCCATATGCTTTCCCCCACAGCATCTCATCAACAGCAAGACGGACCTTGATTGGTCGCCCCTCAAAGCCCGTCTTGCGCATACGCGTGCTTAGCCGCGCGTCTTTTTTACGATGGTAAAGTCGGGAGCCATGCTCACGACGACCTCCGCCGCACTCGACGCAAAGCGCCGGTCCGTATCGAGTTCACGGGTAACCACCGAGAGCCGAACACCCTCGACGCCCCGAAGCATGCGGCCCAAAACAGGCTGCACCGGCGTATACATGCGCACGGTATGCTCGTCCGAGTCGCCCCGGAAAAGCGGCGCATGCATGTTGCCGATCTCCCAGCACGCATGCGCGAGCGCAATCGGATCCATGCGGTCGACTTCGACCAAATAAACCTCGGCGCTGCGCAGGCGCACGACAACCGCCACGGGCACCACGCCCGAACGGTCAATGGCGAGCACGTCGCCGTCGGCAAGACGACCACCGTCGGTAACATCCAGCCGAACATCGACCGTGCGCCCCAGCTCCGTCACGCCCACAAACGCGCATACATCAGCCTGGTCCCAATCGAGCAGTAGCTCATCGACCTCAAAGACACCGCCCAGCTCCCGGCGAAGCAAAAGCTCATAGGACGGGTCGTTGAGATTTCCCAAGCATGTCGTCGAAACCAAGCGTTCAGACATACTCTAACCCTCGACCTCGACGAGCTCGATATCAAAGTTGAGGTCCTTGCCGGCCAGCTCGTGGTTGGCGTCGAGCGTCACGGCCTCGGGCGTTACGTCGATGACCACGGCGGGGACGGGCATGCCGCTCGGCGTGGACAGGAAAAGCTTCATGCCCTTCTCGATCTGCTCGATGTTGGGAACCTGTTCGGCCGGGAAGGTAATAACCATCTCGGGATTGTGCTCGCCGTAGGCATCGGCAGCCGGGATGTGCACGGTCTTCTTCTCGCCCACCTGCATGTCGACAACAGCGGCGTCGAAGCCCTTGATCATCTGACCGGCGCCGCAGGTGAACTCCAGCGGCTCGCCGCGATCGTAGGAGCTATCGAACTGCGTGCCGTCATCGAGCGTGCCGCGATAATGGGTCTTGACCTTCTTGCCCTGGTTGGACATGGTAACCTCCGTGATAAGGGCGGCGCACAACGCGGGCCGCCGTGAACATATGGCGCTAACTATACCCTAGTCATACAATTCAATGACAGTTTGCAAAGAAACGCTGCAACCGGAGGAACCATGGCATATCCCGTATTTGACCTACACTGCGACACCGCCGACCGAATCGGCTGGGCCACGCTCGATCTCGACCTGCGCTTTACCGCCGGCACCGACGGTTATTTCCCTGGCGACGAAACGCATCCGCAAGATTTCGACCTCATCGAGGGCAACGCCTGTGCCATCTCGCTCGCAAAGATCGGCAACACGCCGTGGGCACAGTGCTTCGCCACGTTTGTCCCCGATGAGATTCCCACCGCCCACGCCGCGCGCTTCCAGGCGCAGATCATGGCGCATATGAGCGGCCAGGCAATGCTTAACCACGACCATATGGTCAACGTGCGCAGCGCCGCAGACATTCGCCCCGCGCTCAAGGACGGCAAGGTCGCTTGCATCCACACCATCGAAAACGCCACGTTCTTTGCCGAGGACCCCGCGCTGATCGAAGTGCTCAAGAGCTTGGGCGTACTCATGTCATCACTCAGCTGGAACGCGCAGGGACCGCTCGCGAGCGGCCACGACACCCATGCCGGCCTCACCGCCGCCGGCATCGAGGCGCTTACGCAGATGGAGCACGCCGGCATGGTACTCGACGTCTCCCACCTCAACGACGAGTGCTTTGACGAGGTTGTCACCCACGCCACGCGCCCCTTCGTCGCCAGCCACTCCAACTCTCGTGCAGTTTGCGGCGTTAAGCGCAACCTCACCGACGACCAGTTCCGCACCATTCGCGACATGGGTGGCATCGTCGGCCTCAACTACTGCAGCGAGTTCCTTTCCAACGACGCAACCGACAAGACCGCCGCAGACGTCACCTTCGACCAGCTGGCGGCACATATCGAGCACTGGCTCGACCTGGGCGGCGAGGACGTCATCGCGCTCGGCGGCGACTGGGACGGTGCCACGGTGCCCGCCTTCCTCTCCGATGCCAGCATGATGCCCGAGTTCCAGAACATGCTCTCCAAGCACTTTGGCAAGACCGTGATGCAAAAGCTCTGCAGCGACAACGCGCTTGCCTTCTTCGAGCGTTATTAATTTCACATCCCCCGAGCGGGCCGGCATGCCGAACGGTCGACATGCCGGCCCGTCCCCAATCTGAAGGACCGCTTTTGACGCAGCAGTTTACGATTTCCGTATCCCGACCGGATGGGACGCCCATCCCCGTCGTCGTTACCAAAAAGCGCGTCAAGAACTTCAACCTACGCGTCACATCGAGCGGTGAGGTCCACGCCAGCGCACCGCTCGGCGCCACCCGCGAGCGTATCGAAGCGTTTGTGAAGCGCAACAGCGCCTGGATTATCAGCCGACTTGCCCAGCGCGAGCAACGTCAGGCGACGGCGCGAGAGCCGCTCAGCCCCTCGTCCGTCATTGCACTTTGGGGCAAGCCCATCACCGTTCAGGATGCACTCGACCACAACTTTGCATCACCCGCGCCGCGACCCAAACAGGCCACCTTCGCAAGTTTTATGGGTACCGATGAATCGGACGAAGGCCCACAGGCCAAGCGGCACGCAATCCTCGACGGCCTAACGTCCGATGAGCTCCAAGCCCACATCGACCAGCTCTATACGTCCGAAGTCACATCGGCGCTACGCGATATTGTGCACGCATACGAAATCGCAATGGGCGTCGCCGTTTCCCGCGTTTCCGTACGCAGCATGAAAACGCGTTGGGGCTCATGCACGCCCGAATCCGGCGCCGTTCGCATCGCACGAGAACTTGCCGCCTATCCCGTCGAATGCCTCGACATGGTTGTCGCCCACGAGCTCGTCCATTTGCTCGAGCCAAGCCACAATCAGCGGTTTCACGCCCTGCTCGACACGTACTGCCCCAACAATAGAGCGCTGTCGCAGCGGCTCAAGCAGCCACCCATAGAGACGTATTAGAACCGGTTAGCGCACACGCTCGATCTCGACGCCACAGCTTGCCAAGGGTAGGCCAACAGGCGCCCACGGCTTATCGAGCTTGATGCGCACACCAAGCAGCGAGGGATAACGACGCAGCAGCATCTGGGCCGTACCTTCAGCTGCCGCCTCGATGAGCTTAAACGTATGCTCGCGCAGATAGCCATCGACATCGTGGCACACCGAGCCGTAGTCAATCGAAGCGTCCAGGTTATCGTGCTCCCCCGCTGCACGCAGGTCGGCATAGAGCACCAAGGACACGATGAACTTCTGGCCCAGCGCATTCTCTTCGGGATACACGCCGTGGTTGGCAAAGACCTCGAGACCGTCGATAGTAATGCGGTCAGCATGGCGCAGATCGTCATAACTCACGTGGGGCACCGCCGTTGCGGTGGATATTTCGCCCCTTCCACGGCGGGCGAGCTCGGCGCCTTCAGTCTTGGTTGCATTCTCGGGCAGTTTCTTGTTGCTCATCGCGATCGTCTCCTTCGTTTAGAACCCCGACCGCGCAAACTAACTACACGCGAATCGACAGGTTCTTTTTATCATCGCTCCAGTTGCAAGCATTGCGCGCGGGGCATGCAAAGCAGGCGCGCGACGCTTTATCGGCCGCATAGAGCAGACGCTCAAGCGGTTGGCTGTTCACGCGCAGCTTTCGATGGCCCAGAATGGCCGTCTTAATGGCTGCGGCATCGGCCGGCTCAAACGCCACATCATCGGGCATGCCGCCGAGAATCGCATCAGCGACGCGTTCGCTTGCAACATCATGGGATATACCCGATTCATACTGTTCATCTTTGCCGATATCGTGAAGAAGTGCCGTGGCGTAGATGACCTCGCGGTCAAATTCGAGCTGTTCCTCGAGATTCTTGATCCACATAATGCGAGCGACATCGAGCAGATGGTCGATACCGTGGCGGCAGAAGATGCGCCCCGATTCCAACTGCGCAATGTTGCCCAGGTGCCGCCGAAACAGCCCGTTGGCACAAATGTAATCAATGCGAGGCATGGCATCAAAGGGGGCCAGGCCCGAAGCCATGAAGCCGCGACGCGGCGTCCCCTCATCGGTCTTCGATGTAAAGTCGTTGACGACCCTCATGCTAACGGCCCAGCATCCTAAAGAACCGCTCCTCGAGCGACGGATCGGTCTCAAAGACGCCGCGGCGAGCGAGCGTCACGGTCTTGGTGCCAGGCTTTTGCACGCCGCGCATGGTCATGCACATATGCTCAGCCTCCATGAGCACAATCGCTCCCTGGGGAGCGAGATACTCCATGAGGGTATCGGCAACCTGTGCGCACAGCTGCTCCTGCAGCTGCAGACGACGGGCGTAGACCTCAACCGTGCGGGCAAGCTTAGAGAGCCCTGCGACACGGCCGTTGGGGATATAACCAATGGCGGCCTTGCCATAAAACGGCAGCAGATGATGTTCGCACAGCGAGTAGAACGTGATGTCGCGCTCGATAACCAAATCGTTCGAAGCGACGGCAAAGGTTTTGGACAGGTGCTCCTCGGCACTCTGGTCCATACCGCCGGCGATCTCACCATACATACGGGCAACGCGCGCCGGGGTCTCCAGCAGGCCCTCACGAGTTGGGTCCTCGCCTATGCCCTCAAGCAACAGCTTAATGGCGGCCTCGACTTTTTCCTGATCGATCATCTGGGCCTCACTTTTCCGATTTTGCGTTCGCGCTATGGTACCACGCCCTTTGGCATCGGCCACAAGCTACATAGTATGGGTCGAATAGACTGGATCGTCCCGCCAAAGTTCAACCGCATCACAAAGCGCAACGCCCTCGCGCACAGCACGGGCGCGCGTGGCGTTCATATCAATCACGCGCTGATTGCTCGAGCCCCTAAAGCGCAACGAGATATCGTACAGATCCTGAACGAACGGGCCGTCCACCAACATATCGAGGCAGGCAAGGATACGGTCCGTCGCCTCGGTATGGTGACGACCACCCGGCATAAGCTCCTCGAGCACGTCGCCGGTGAAGCACCAAATGGTCTTGCCCGACCCCGCGGGATAGGCCGCACGCACGCGTTCGATAAAGTCAACGAGCCCCGCCTGATTCTCGGGCTCCATAGGCTCGCCGCCCAGAATCGTCAGGCCATCGATAAAGGGATGATCGAGACTCTCGATAATTTTGTCCTCGACGGCGCGATCGAACGGCTCGCCCGCAGCAAAGTCCCACGCGACGGAGTTAAAGCAATTCTTGCACCCGCGACGGCACCCGCTCACAAACAGAGAAGTACGAACGCCTTCCCCATCAGCAATGTCGAAATACTTAATGTTCGCGTAGTTCATAGGTAACTCTCCCGGGAGGCCGGGACATATCATCCCGTCCTCAAACATTCTCGGCCTTCGGCCTGCGAAACTGCGGGCGGGACGATATGTCCCGGCCTCATGCAAAGGGTAACTCAATGAACGAAGCGAACATCGAGTATAGGGTTCGAGGTCCAATAAAAACTTTGTTGCAGCTCAACCGCCATCGCAAGCAAAGCGTTGTTGCAAGTCAACTCATTTCCGCTAAGAACTTCGAGGAGTGAGCAGGCCGCATGCTGCATCTCAGCTACATCAACTTGGCTGCCCCGTAGCGAGGCCCCGGGCCTTTGCTCGATATGAGTTCCGCACGAACAGGAGGCGCCAGTGGCGCCTCCGTCGTGAGCCAGGACTGTCCGAAATAGCGAGTAAAGGCCCGGGGCCTCGCTACGGGGCGGCCTGGGATGGTTATTAGAGATGCAGCACGCGGTCGCGGATCTCCTCGGTTCGACCCTGGTTCCAGAACTGGGTACCGATGTAACCGCACGTGCGACGGGCGACATTCATCTTCTCCTGGTCACGATTGCCGCAGTTGGGGCACTCCCACACCAGTTTGCCGTCATCCTCGACAATCTTGATCTCACCGTCATAGCCGCACACCTGGCAGTAGTCGCTCTTGGTGTTGAGCTCGGCGTACATGATGTTGTCGTAGATGTACTGCATCACGCGAATGACAGCCTTGAGGTTGTCCTGCATGTTGGGAACCTCGACGTAGGAGATGGCACCGCCCGGCGAAAGCTGCTGGAACATACCCTCGAACTTGAGCTTGTCGAATGCGTCGATCTCCTCGGACACGTGGACGTGGTAGCTGTTGGTGATGTAGCCCTTGTCCGTCACGCCCGGGATAATGCCAAAACGGCGCTGCAGGCACTTGGCGAACTTGTAGGTCGTCGACTCAAGCGGGGTACCGTACAGCGAGAAGTCAATATCGCTTTCGGCCTTCCACTCCGCGCACTTGTCGTTCATGCGCTGCATGACGGCCATGGCAAAGGGCGTGCCCTCCTTCTCGGTGTGGCTGTGGCCCGTCATGTACTTAACGCACTCATACAGGCCGGCATAACCCAGACTAATGGTGGAGTAACCGCCCACGAGCAACTTGTCGATCGTCTCGCCCTTCTTCAGGCGGGCGAGGGCACCGTACTGCCAAAGAATCGGTGCGGCATCCGAAAGCGTACCCATCAGACGCTCATGACGGCACAGCAGGGCGCGGTGGCACAGCTCAAGGCGCTCGTCGAAGATCTTCCAGAACTTATCCATGTCCTGATGCGAGCTCAGCGCGACATCGGGCAGGTTGATGGTCACAACGCCCTGGTTAAAGCGACCGTAGTACTTGGGCTTGTTCGGGTCATAGTTCAGCGCGTTGGCCACGTTGTTAAATCCGTTACCGGAGCGGTCGGGCGTCAGGAAGCTGCGGCAACCCATGCAGGTATAGCAGTCGCCGTTGCCCGCGGTCTCGCCCTTCGACAGCTTGAGCTCGCGCATCTTCTTCTCGGAGATGTAGTCGGGCACCATGCGCTTGGCGGTGCACTTCGCAGCCAGCTGAGTCAGGTAGAAGTACGGGGAATCCTCGTGAACGTTATCGTCCTCGAGCACGTAGATGAGCTTGGGGAACGCCGGGGTGATCCACACGCCGGCTTCGTTCTTAACGCCCTCATAGCGCTGACGAAGCGTCTCCTCCACAATCATGGCAAGGTCATGCTTCTCCTGGGGCGTACGGGCCTCATTGAGATACATAAAGACCGTCACGAACGGCGCCTGGCCATTCGTGGTCATAAGGGTCACGACCTGATACTGAATCGTCTGAACGCCGCGACGGATCTCGTCACGCAGGCGGTCCTCAACAACCTCGCGGACCTTTTCGGGAGATGCGGAAACGCCGAGCTCCTCGAGCTCGCGGGCGACCTCGCCGCGAATCTTTTGACGGCTCACCTCGACGAACGGGGCAAGATGGGTCAGCGAAATCGACTGGCCACCGTACTGGGAGGAAGCAACCTGAGCGATGATCTGCGTCGCGATGTTGCAGGCAGTCGAGAAGCTGTGCGGCTTCTCGATCAGCGTGCCCGAAATAACAGTACCGTTCTGGAGCATGTCCTCCAGGTTCACCAGATCGCAGTTGTGCATATGCTGGGCAAAGTAGTCGGAATCGTGGAAGTGGATCAGACCCTCATTGTGGGCATCCACGATCTCCTGGGGCAGCAGCACGCGCTGGGTCAGGTCCTTGGAGATCTCACCGGCCATGTAGTCACGCTGAACGGAATTGACGGTCGGGTTCTTGTTGGAGTTCTCCTGCTTGACCTCTTCGTTGTTGCACTCAATCAGCGACAGAATCTTGTCGTCGGTCGTGTTCTTCTGGCGCTTCAGGCTCTGAACATAGCGATAGATGATGTAATGGCGGGCGACCTCGTAGCAGTCGAGACGCATAATCTCGTCCTCGACCAGATCCTGAATCTCCTCGACCGACACGGTGTGGCCCGCGTTCTCGCATGCCTCGGCGACGTTTTGTGCCGCGTAAACCACCTGGCGGTCGGTAAGACGAGAGCTCTCCTCGACCTCCAAGTTTGCGGCACGGATGGCATTGACGATCTTATCGATGTCAAAGACAACCTCGGTGCCGCTGCGCTTGATGATCTTCATCCTCTTGCCTCTTTCGCGTCGTAGTCTCATTGCGCTTCAGAGCCAAACGATGCCCGGCAGGGCGTGCCCCTGTCTTGCGGCGCCGTCGCGCAATCTGTGTTCTCGATAACCATAGTCCCTCATGCGGACAATCCTCGCAGCCAATCAAGGGGCTCAAAGATCTATCCAAATGGGGCGAATAAGGTTCTCGTTCTCTGTCCGCCATCTATCATACGACAAAGAGGCATCTATATCCTGTATTCTTTTTTTAGGTCAAACACAACATATAGTGTTTCAGCAGGTCAAAGCAATTAGTCATTTTGCAGACGCATTAAAAATGAGGGGTTCTTGGGAAGTCGGTAAAACGTTACCAACACGGCTACCTGCATGGCAGTTATAAAACCCCCTTAGTCAAGCCGCTGACAAATCCTGCCAAAACCAAGCCGCTCACGCCAAAAGAATCCAAAAGATTATGCTTGACCAACATGTTGCGGTCACGGTCGGCCAGGACGTATGCAATCTGCCGGCACCTCTACGGGGACCTTGGATCAATATTTGGTGGCATATTTGACGGCGTGCTTGGTAGCAAAACAAAACAGCCCAGAGGACATAGCCTCTGAGCTGCGAACATTTGGTGGGCGTTAGAAGATTTGAACTTCTGACCTCTTCCGTGTCAGGGAAGCGCTCTCCCCCTGAGCTAAACGCCCGATCAAGGGTGCGCAAGCGCGCAAGGGATAATATAACGGAGCCTGAACTCGGTGGCAAGAACATTTTTAAAAATCGCTTACATTGTGGAATTCGGGGGCTTTGTCATATCCATTTCAAAAGAGCCTGCTGCCGCGATTTGACTGTCGCATAATGCAAGGCCATTGCGGTATCGAGCTATGGAAAGACGTCTGCGGAATTGTCCTACCGATAAGCGGACAAGCCTCCAGCTGGTGCCTTCGCCGTGGTAAGGTAAGCCGAATTGTTTCCAGGCTGCTTCGAGGGAATGGAATGAGCAAAGAGCGTGTCGAGCAGGTCGAAGGCGCAGGGGCTTCGGTGCCGATGACCGATATATCGAACATTGATGTGCCCGAGGGCACCGATGAGCTCAGCCGTAGCACCCGCCGCGCTTGGCGCGAGCGCCTGAACAGCGCTTCGACGCGCAAGATGATCACGGGCGTCTTGGCTACGCTGGTGGGCGGTTCGTTTTGGGGCTTCTCGGGCACCAGCGCGAGCTTTCTGTTCGATACCTACCACGTCGACACCTTGTGGCTTATGAGCGTGCGTCAGATTCTCGCCGGTCTACTCTTTATGGCCGTGGTTGTTACGCGCGACCGCGAGCGCCTGATTAAGCTCTGGACCACACCCGCCGATCGCAAGCAGCTGCTGCTCTTTACCGCCTTTGGTCTGCTGTTCAACCAGTTTTGTTATCTTTCGGCCGTGCGCCTGACCAATGCCGGAACCGCGACGGTGCTCCAATGCCTGCAACTGGTCATCATTATGGGCTACACCTGCGTGATCGACCATCGCATGCCTCGCGTGCGTGAGGCCGTTGGCATTGGGTTGGCCCTGGGCGGCACCTTTTTAATCGCTACCGGCGGCGACCCTACCAGTCTGAGCATATCGCCGCTTGGCCTGGTCGCAGGCCTTATGTGTGCGGTCAGCGCCACGTGTATGGCGGTGATTCCCGCCAAGATCCTGCCCGAATACGGCAGCCCCATCGTCACGGGCTCGGCAATGCTCACGGCGGGCGTGGTCTCGTGCGTCTTCGTGCAGCCTTGGGCGCATATGCCGGCACTCGACGCTGCCGGCGTCGAGGCGCTCGCGGTATTCGTGGTTATCGGCTCGTTTTTTGCTTACATGCTCTATATGCAGGGCGTTAAGGACATCGGCTCGGTGCGTGCGAGCCTCATCGGAACTGTGGAGCCGGTTTCGGCGACCATCACCAGCGCCGTTATGCTGGGCACGGTGTTTTTGCCGACCGACCTTATCGGCTTTGCCATGATCATCGTGATGATGTTCCTCACGGTGTAGCTGGCGCCGCCGCCAAGACGGAAAAGGCGTTGTGCCACATTTTCGCCAATTGATGTCCGTGTCTGGAGTTTAGCTGTCGATGCTCAAAATGCCATAAACTAGTAACGTTATGGACTTTTTCATTGCGACTCAATTGCGAGGATTTCTTTATGGCTGGTAATCACTTTAAGGGCAGCGATAGCGGCCGTCCTGCAGTTCCGCCGCGTCCGAACGGGGCTGGTAAGGCCGGCACGCCGGGCGGCGCTGGGCAGGGCGGTTCCGGTAAGCGCGTGTCCCCGGGCGAGACGGCGATGTTTACCGCTCTGTACGAGCAGTCTCAAAAGGCAAAAAAGACCGGCCGTGCAAGAGGGAATGTCTTTGCGGGCGGTGCAACCTCCACGTCGCAGCCGAGCGGGGCCCCTTCGATACCTGCGAACAACGCAGGTGCTGCCAACGCCGCGAATACCGCCGGCAACGTTAATGCCGGCAAGGCCGCCAACAATACTCCCTCTGCCGGTGGCGCGGGGCTTACGGGTAACCTTGGCACGATTTACACCGGCGCCTCCGAGACTGGCACGTTCGCCCGCCTGGATGATAGCGGTGCCGAGTTTGCGGGCTCGGGTTCCAAGGAAGATTATTACGATTTTGGCTTGAACTACGGTAGCGACGCTTCGTCGAGTTCGACCTCTGACGGTCTGGTCCGTCATCGCCATCGCAAGGGCGAGCGCAAAAAGCGTCACACTGGCGCCATTATTGCCGCTGTAGTCGCGGTGCTTCTCGTTGCGCTTGGCGCAAGCGGCTTTATGCTGCTTAACTCGGCAAAGACCGTAAAGAGCGAAGCGAAGGAGGCTGTCGAGATCGTCGGTGGCCTTAAGGACAAGGTCACGTCGGGCGATTTTTCGACGCTGCCTGACGACGCGAAGAAGATTGATGAGCTCTGCGACAGCATGAAGGCGGAGACCTCGAGCCCGCTGTGGACGGCGGCTTCGTTTATCCCGGTGTATGGCAGCGACATCAATGCTGCCCGCACCATGATCGACGCCCTGTCCGATGTCTCTAGCGGCGCGCTGATTCCCATGGCCGACAACCTCTCGCGGGCAACGCCCGGCAAGCTGTTCCAGGATGGCATGATTAACGTGTCCGCGCTGCAGGCGGTCGCCGATTCGCTTTCCAACAGCTCGAAGGTGTTCAAGAGCGCCAACGAAAAGATCCAGGGCATTGGCGATACTCATATTTCCCAGGTGACCGAGCTGGTCGATAAGGCCAAGGACGGCTTTGCCACCCTCAACGGCGCGGTTGACGCGGCGGAGAAGGTCGCCCCCGTCCTTCCCCAGATGCTCGGCGCCAACGGCCAGACGCGCAACTACCTTATGTACGCCATGAACAACGTCGAGATTCGTGCCTGCGGCGGCTTTGGCGGTTCGCAGGGCCTGATTTCGGTCACCGACGGCCAGATGTCGATCGGCGAGTTTGTTCCCCGCATTGGACTCAGCGAGGATGAGGCAGTCGAGAGCGTCGACGAAGAGGATGAGGCGCTGTTCGGCAACCACAGTAACCTGTACAACTCGGGCAATACCTATTCGCCTGATTGGCCCTGCAACTCGCAGCGTGTCGCAGCCCTGTGGAAATCTCAATATGGCCAGGACGTTGACGGCGTCGTGGGTATCGACCCGGTGTTCCTGCAGTATCTGCTGGGCCTGGTCGGTAACGTGTCGCTGCCCGACGGAACGGTTGTCGACGGCACCAACGCCGCAAAGGTCCTCATGCACGATGTGTACTGGAACTATCCGGTCGAGGAGTCGGACGGCATCTTTGCATCCGTCGCCAGCGCTGCCTTCGACAAGATCCTTGGCGGTATCGGCGATGTCGATGTTACGAAGCTTGTCAGCGCCGTTGAGCGCGGTGCCGAAGAGGGCCGCCTGATCGCGTGGATGAAAAACGATGACGAGCAGAGCGCTATCAAGGAGATGAACATCGACGCCTCGCTGCCCGATCCGGATGACCCGAGTGAAGATCCCGTTGCTGGTGTCTACTTTAACAACCTGAGCTTCTCCAAGCTCGACTGGTACCTGAATGCCGATACGCAGATTGGCCAGGGCATCAAGAACGGTGACGGCACATGCTCGTATCGCATCACCGTTACCCTGACGAACATCATGACGCAGGAGGAGGCCGGCAAGCTGCCCGACTACGTCGCGGCGAGCGCGCCCGATGCCGCGCGCGACGACGAGCGTCTGAATGTCTCGTTGTTTGCCCCGACGGGCGGCAACATTACTGATCTGACCGTCGAGGGCACCCAGTTTGGTCTTGGCGCCGCTACGTGGCATGGAATCCCCTTCTATTCGGGCACCGTTGACCTGCATGCTGGCGAGACGACGACGATCACATATACGCTGACCACGTCAGCCGAGGCGGGGGACAAGCCGCTTACGCTGCGTCAGACTCCTACATGCCAGGCGGCTCGCGACAGCGCGTCGGCGTAGGGTTTTTCTGGTAGCGCAGATAATCGAGTACCATTTTGGGGCGGACAGGCAATCTGTTCGCCCCTATTTTGTAAGGAGAGCGCATGAAGTACTTTGGCACCGACGGCTTTCGCGGTGAGGCTAACGTTGGGCTGACGGTAGAGCACGCTTATAAGATTGGCCGTTTTGTGGGCTGGTATTACGGCGCCAACCGCGAGCGCAAGGCGCGCGTCATCGTGGGTAAGGACACGCGTCGCTCGAGTTATATGTTCGAGGCGGCGCTGGTGAGTGGCCTGGTCGCGAGCGGTGCGGACGCCTATATGCTGCACGTGATCCCCACACCGGGTGTAGCGCATCAGACCGTGGAAGGCTGCTTCGATTGCGGCATCATGATCAGCGCGAGCCACAACCCGTTTTGCGATAACGGCATTAAGCTCGTCAATAGCGACGGTTTTAAGATGGACGAGGACGTACTGGAGCTCATCGAGGACTACGTCGATGGCAAGAGCGAGGTGCCGCTGGCCACGGGCAACCACATCGGCGCCACGGTGGACTACATGCAGGGCCGCAACCGCTACATTGCCTCGCTCATCGCCAGCGCGAACTTTTCGCTGCAGGGCGTCAAGATCGGCATCGACTGCGCCAACGGCTCGGCGTCCTCGGTGGCCAAGCCGGTGTTCGACGCGCTGGGCGCCGACGTGCGCGTGATCAATGCCGCGCCTGATGGTTTTAACATCAACGTCGACTGCGGCTCCACGCATATGGAGCGTCTGCAGCGCCACGTGGTGGAGCAGGGCTTGGACGTGGGCTTTGCCTATGACGGCGATGCCGACCGCTGCCTGGCCGTGGACGAGCGCGGCCGCGTGGTCGATGGCGACCAGATCCTGTACGTGTGCGGCGTGTACCTGAACAAGCACGGTCGCCTTTCGGGCGGTACCGTGGTTCCGACGATTGCCAGCAACTTTGGCCTGATCAAGTCGTTGGAGCTTGCCGGCCTAAGTGCCGTGACCAGCGGTGTGGGCGACCGCCACGTGTATGCCAAGATGCGCGAGGGCGGTTACAGCCTGGGCGGCGAGCAGACGGGCCATACGATCTTTGGCGATATCGAGCGCACGGGCGACGGCATTATGACCTCGCTGCGCGTGATGGAAGTGATCCGCGCCGAGCGCGAGACGCTCTCGCAGCTCACGGCTCCGTGCAAGCTGCTACCGCAGGCGCAGGTGGCCGTGCGCGTGGCGGACAAGGACGCCGCGCTCGAGAACATGGGCGTGCAGAACGCCATCGCCGAGGCCGAGGCTGCGCTGGCAGGCGAGGGCCGCGTGCTCGTACGCAAGAGCGGAACCGAGTCGGTTATCCGCGTGCTGGCCGAGGCGCCCGACCAAGCATCCGCCGATGCCGCCATGAAGCGCATCGCCAACGCACTCGAGGCTCTGTAGTTACGCGGTTTTACCAAACCGCGTAACTGCTCGACGCTGCAAACGCCCCTAAGCGGCAATCTGACGTTCAATTTCAAGGGCGCGACCAGAAGGTCAGCGCCCTTTCATTTCACGTCACCTTGCTCGCTTAGGGTCGTTTTCGCTGACGTTGCCAAGACATTGGCGTCAACATAGTTGGCGTTGGCGATGGCGTGCTGGTCAATCCTTACAGCTCGTACAGCGTGGTGAACTTGTCCTGCAGGTAGCTGCAGTAGTAGCGGGCGTCAAAATCCATGCCGCAGGCACCCTTGATGAGTTCCGGCGCGTCCTTGGCGCGGCCCCACTGCCAAATGTGCTCGCCCAGCCACGCGCGGACGGGTGCCAAGTCGCCGCTCGCGCAGGCACCGGTAAGGTCGACGCCGTCGCGGCACATGGCCGGCACAAACATGGCATCGTAGGCGCTACCCAGCGCATACGTGGGGAAGTAGCCAAACGAACCGCCGCTCCAATGCGTATCCTGCAGGCAGCCGTGCGTGTCGTCGGGAACGGGAATGCCCAGGTACTCGTCCATAAAGCGGTTCCAAAGCGCGGGGATGTCCTTGGCCGCAGCCTCGCCGGCAAACAGCATGCGCTCGATCTGGTAGCGCACCATAATATGCAGCGGATAGGTGAGCTCGTCGGCCTCGGTGCGGATCAACGACGGCTGCGCGATGTTCACGGCGCGGTAGAGCGTGTCTTCGTCGACGTCGCCGTAGACCTCGGGCGCGTGACGACGCAGCACCTCGAGCAGCGGGCCCATAAAGGCGCGGCTGCGACCCACGGTGTTCTCGAAAAAGCGGCTCTGGCTCTCGTGGATGCCCATGGAGGTGCCGCCCTCCAAGCACGTGCGCGCATAGGCGGGATTGACGCCCAGCTCGTACATGGTGTGCCCCGCCTCGTGGATGATGCTGTAGACGTTGGAGATGCAGTCGTCCTCGTAGATGTGCGTCGCGATGCGCGCATCACCCACGGCAAAGCCCTCGCTAAACGGATGCTCGGTAAAGGCAAGCGTGGTGTCGTCCAGGTCCAGGCCGACAAGCTTCATAAGGTCGAAGCTCATGGCGCGCTGGGCAGCCTCGGGCACGTGGGCGTGCAAAAAGTCGGCAGCCGGCTGCTGGCCGCGCTCGCCGATGGCGTGCACGAGCGGCACGACCGTGGCCTTGACCTCATCGCAAAACGCGTCGAAGCTCTTGGCGGAAAGGCCGCGCTCGTACTGGTCGAGCCAAACGTCGTATGGATCGCGCTTGGGGTCCATGAGCTCGGCCTGATGCTTAAGTTGGGCGACGATTCTATCCACATAGGTCTCAAAGCTCGCCCAGTCGTTGGCAGCCTTGGCCTTGTGCCACACGGCGTCCGCCTCGCAGGTGAGCCTGGTCCAGGCCTCGGCTTCTTCGGTGGGGATGGCACTGGCCTCACGTTGATCGCGGCCGAGCACACGGATCTCGTCGAGCAGCTGAGGGTCGTCGATTTTGCCGCCGGCGACGGTCTCGCGCGCTAACGAGCGTACGAGCTCAACGGACTTCTCGCTGGTCAGCAGCTTGTGATGCTCGCCGGCAAGCGTGCCCATGGCGTCGGCACGCGCTGCTGCGCCGTTGGCAGGAGCAATCGTCGCTCCATCGAACTCGGCAATCTTGAGCAGGTACTCGCGAGTCCACAGCTTGCCTTCGAGCTTGCGGAGCTTCTTGATGCTCTTGCCCGCCTTGGCTTTCTTATCGAGTTTCTTTCCCATACCTATATCCTTGATCTCGCAGGTCGAGCGCCACGGGTGGGCGTGCGGCCAGTTTGCACAGCTACCCGCCTTGTACCCAGTGCGAACAAAACGGAACGCGGCGATGCACACGCAGAATGTGTTATCCTATAGCCCAATGCGTTGACGGAGAGGGTTTTGCCCGCCGCGTCGCCGGCAAGAGAGGGAAGGTCATGGGCTGCGAGCCTTCCTGCGGTGACAAGGGCCAAGCGTTCACTCCCGAGCAGCGACCTCAACGGGCACGCAGCCAGCGGCGGCGAAGCCCCAGTAGGGAAGCCGTGAGCCTCGCGACAAGGGGCACAGAGTGGGCGCGGCGGGCCAGACATCCGCCGGGTCAAACAAGGTGGTACCGCGGAATTCAACCGTCCTTGGGCAATGCACATGCCCGAGGACGGTTTTTTTATTACCGAACCGGGCCGCGTTTTCACAACGCCAGACGGTGGCAGCCGCCTCGGCAAACGGAGAGCGCGAGAGACGAAAGGGAAGACATGAGTCTGATTGATGATCTGGTCAAACTCGAGGAAGAGGCCAAGGAGCTCGTCGCAGGCGCCGACGACGCAGCCAAGCTCGAGGCTGCGCGCGTTGAGCTGCTCGGCCGCAAGGGCCGCATCACCGGCCTGATGCGCATGATGGGCAAGCTCGCCCCCGAGGATCGTCCCGTGATGGGCAAGCGAGCCAACGAGATGCGCCAGCTGATTGAGGGCATGCTCGACGAGCGCAACACCGAGATGAAGGCCGCCGCCCTCAAGCGCGCACTGGAGCACGACGCCGTCGACATCACGCTGCCGGGCATCCGTCCGCAGATCGGCCACCAGCACCTGATCAAGCAGATTATCGAGGAGGCCGAGGACATCTTCTGCGGCATCGGCTACACCGTCGAGTCCGGCCCCATGGTCGACACCTCCTACTACAACTTCACCGCGCTCAACGCCCCCATGGATCACCCGAGCCGCTCGGCCCGCGATACCTTCTACGTGGTCGACAACAACCCCGGCAGCGTCGCGCACCCCGAGGCTCACGCCCACGGCGAGTCCGACGTGCTGCTGCGCACCCAGACTTCGGGCGTGCAGATCCACACTATGGAGTCGCAGAAGCCGCCCATCTACATGATCTGCCCGGGCACCGTCTATCGTCCCGACACGGCCGACGCCTGCCACCTGCCGCAGTTCAACCAGATCGAGGGCCTGGTCGTCGACGAGGGTATCACCTTTGGCGACCTCAAGGGCACGCTCGACTACTTTGTTAAGTGCATGTTTGGCGAGGATCGCAAGACGCGTTACCGCCCGCACTTCTTCCCCTTCACCGAGCCCAGCTGTGAGGTGGACGTGAGCTGCCACGTCTGCGGCGGCAAGGGCTGCAACTTCTGCAAGCACAGCGGTTGGATCGAGATCCTGGGCTGCGGCATGGTCGACCCCAACGTCCTGATCAACTGCGGCATCGACCCCGAGAAGTACACCGGCTTCGCCTTTGGTATTGGCGCCGAGCGCGTCGCGGCCCTGCGCTACGACCTGCCCGACCTCAGAACGCTTATGACGGGCGATATGCGCTTCTTAAATCAGTTCTAGGCCCGGCGGCTTTCCCAAGCACCGCACCTTGCCTTTCAATCGTCGGTTGCGTACCTAAGTACGCGGCCCTCCTCTTTCAAGGCAATCTGCGGCACTTGGAAAACCCGTCTCCGTTGCAGTTTTTGGCTCAAAGCCGCATTTATGAAAGGAGACCAGTTAGATGCGCGTTTCTTACGACTGGCTCAAGACCATGATCGATATTCCGGAGGATCCCAAGACCCTTTCGGACGAATATATCCGTACCGGCACCGAGGTCGAGGCGATCGACACCGTGGGCGAGTCCTTCGACCACGTGGTGACCGCCAAGGTGCTCACCAAGACCCCGCACCCCGATAGCGACCACATGTATGTGTGCTCGGTCGACGTGGGTGACAAGAACCTCGACGCCGACGGCAATCCCGCTCCACTGCAAATCGTCTGCGGCGCGCAGAACTTCGAGGCCGGCGACCACATCGTCACGGCCATGATCGGCGCCGTGCTTCCCGGCGACGTCAAAATCAAGAAGAGCAAGCTCCGCGGCGTCGTGTCCATGGGCATGAACTGCTCCGCACGCGAGCTCGGCCTGGGCGGCGACCACTCCGGCATTATGATCCTGCCCGAGGATACGCCCTGCGGCATGCCGTTTGCCGAGTACGTGGGTTCGAGCGACACTGTGCTCGACTGCGAGATCACGCCCAACCGCCCCGACTGCCTGTCCATGATCGGCATGGCCCGCGAGACCGGCGCCATCTTCGACCGCGATTTCCACGTTGAGCTGCCCGCCATCAAGGCCGAGACCGGCCGCGCGACCGACGACGAGCTTTCCGTCGAGATTGCCGACGAGGGCCTGTGCGACCGCTACGTCGCCCGCATCGTACGTAACGTGAAGGTCGGCCCCTCGCCCGACTGGATGGTCAAGCGCCTTAACGCCCTGGGCGTGCGCCCGCACAACAATATCGTCGACATCACCAACTATGTGATGATGCTCACCGGTCAGCCGCTGCACGCCTTTGACCTGGACACCTTTGCCGAGCGCGATGGCCACCGCCGCGTGGTGGTTCGCGCCGCCCAGCAGGATGAGAAGTTCACGACGCTCGACGGCGAGGAGCGTACGCTCGACGCCGGCATGGGCCTTATCACCGACGGCGAGCGCCCCGTGGCGCTGGCCGGCGTTATGGGCGGCATGGATTCCGAGATCGAGGACGATACCGTCGACGTGATGGTCGAGAGCGCCTGCTTCAACGCCGGTCGCACCTCGCACACCAGCCGCGATCTGTCGCTGATCTCCGACGCCTCCATTCGCTTTGAGCGCCAGGTCGACGAGACCGGCTGCGTGGATGTCGCCAACGTTACCTGCGCGCTGATCGAGGAGATCGCCGGCGGCGAGGTTGCTCCCGGCTATGTCGACGTTTTCCCCGCGCCCAAGACCATCGACAGCATTAAGCTGCGCCTGGCCCGCGTGCACGCCATTTGCGGTGCCGACATCGAGCCCGACTTTATCGAGCGTTCGCTCACCCGTCTGGGCTGCACCGTCGAGCGCGACGGCGAGGACTTTATGGTTACCCCGCCGAGCTTCCGTCCCGACCTGCCGCGCGAGATCGACCTGATCGAGGAGGTCCTGCGCCTATGGGGCATGGGCCGTGTGGCGGCGACCATCCCGGCCGCTAAGAACCACATCGGCGGCCTGACCCGCGAGCAGAAGCTCACCCGCAAGGTCGGCGAGATCCTGCGCGCCTGCGGCCTCAACGAGACCACGACCTTTGGCTTTGCCGCCCCGGGCGACCTGGAGAAGATCGGCATGCCCACCGAGGGTCGCGGCTGCCCCGTGGTGCTCATGAACCCGCTGGTGGCCGAGCAGACCGAGATGCGCCGCTCGCTGCTGCCGGGCCTGCTGCAATCCGTGGCCTACAACGAGGCGCACGGTACGCCCAACGTGCACTTGTACGAGGTCGGCAGCCTGTTCCATGGCCGCGAAAACGCCAGCCTGCCCAAGGAGACCAAGTCCGTCGCGGGCGTGCTTTCGGGCCAGTGGAGCGAGCAGTCTTGGAACATGAAGTACCGCAAGCTGCGCTTTTTCTTTGGCAAGGGCATTGTCGAGGAGCTGCTCGCCCAACTGCGCATCGAGAAGGTTCGCTTCCGTCCCGTCGAGGGCGAGGGCTACGCTTTCTTGCAGCCGGGTCGTGCCGCCGAGGTTCTGTCCGGCGGCACCGTGCTGGGTTGGGTCGGCGAGATTCACCCCGAGGCGCGCGAGGCGATGGGCATCGATGAGGTCGTCGTTGCCTTTGAGCTCGATCTGGACAAGCTGATCAAGGGCGCCCGCAACCAGGAGAACTATCGCGAGTTCTCGCAGTACCCGGCTGTTGAGCACGATCTTGCCATTGTGGTCGACAACGCCGTGACTTGCGAGGACCTTGAGCGTCGCATCACCAGCGCCGGCGGCAAGCTGCTCGAGGGCGTGCGCCTGTTCGATGTCTACCGCGATCCGGTCCGCGTGGGCGTGGGCAAAAAGTCCATGGCCTTTGCGCTCACGTATCGCTCAGACGACCACACGCTCACCAGCGAAGAGGTCGAGAAGGCGCACCAGAAGATTGTCACCAAGGTGTGCAAGGGCGTAAACGGCGAGGTCCGCTCGTAATCTTTGCCGTTTGGAACCCGCCCCCTGCGGGGTTTTACGGCAACGTCCTCGCCGCTTCGCGGCTGCGGGATGTTGCCTTAGAAAACCCCTCTCGGGGGCGGGTTCCTGCGTTAATCTTGTTGCGAGCGGACCGCACCTTCTTCCGGGTGACCGGAAAGTTGGGAGTGCATGGGCCCTTTATTGGGCGGTGTGTGGACTTGGGTTAATAACGTACGTATTGCAAGGGCGTGCTGCGTTGTGGGCGGTGCGCCTTTTTGTTAGTATGCAGAGTCGGTGTTACGGATTGTTGGAAACGTAACACGCAACGTTCTGATTGAGAGGGCTCATGCATATTCCCGATAATTATCTGTCCCCGCAGACCGATGCCGTTATGGCGGTGGCGATGGTGCCCGTATGGGTTCACTGCATCAAGAAAGTGCGCGCCACGCTCGATCGCGAGCATATGGCCTTTCTGGGTATTTGCGCTGCGTTCTCCTTTTTGCTCATGATGTTTAACGTTCCGCTGCCCGGCGGCACCACAGGCCACGCCGTCGGCGGCGCACTCATCGCGCTGCTGCTGGGCCCCGAGGCCGCGGCTATCGCTGTCTCGGTCGCGCTGGCGCTGCAGGCGCTGCTGTTTGGCGACGGCGGCGTTCTGTCCTTTGGCGCCAACTGCTTTAACATGGCCTTTGTGCTGCCGTTTACCGCTGCTATCGTGTTCCGTGCGCTCAACAGCCGTCTGCACGACAAGAGCTGGGGCACCTCGGTTTCTGCCATCGTGAGCGGTTGGGTCGGCCTGTGCCTGGCGGCCCTGTGCGCGGCAATCGAGTTTGGTATTCAGCCGATGCTCTTCACCAACGCTTCGGGCGCCCCTCTGTACTGCCCCTTCCCGCTGTCCGTGGCTATTCCGGCCATGTTGATCCCGCATATGCTGGTTGCCGGCGTGATCGAGGGCGTGGCGACGGCCGCCATCTACGGCTTCATTAAGAAGACGGCGCCGAGCATTATCGTCGGCCCCGAAGCCGCCGATGGCCAGCTTGCCGCCGATGGTACCGCCAAGAAGACTTCCCTGATTCCCACGCTCATTCTGGTCGCCGTGCTTGTCGTGGCTACGCCGCTCGGCTTGCTCGCCACCGGTGACGCCTGGGGTGAGTGGGACGCCGAGGGCGCCGCGACCGCCGTTCAGGAGGCTGGCGACGACAGCCTGCAGGCTTCGGTCGGCCTCGACACCCCGACCTTTGCCGACGCCCTGCCCACGGGCGATTATCTGCAGGCCTATTCCGAGGAGCAGGGCCTTGGCTTTGCCGGCCAGGCTGCGATGTATATTCTTTCGGGCGTGATTGGCGTGGCGGTGCTCACCATCACATTCCGCCTGGTCTCGCTGACGGTCAAGGAAAGCGGTGCTCATGGCAATAGCCGAGCTGCCTAGTTGGCTTGCGGCCGAGGAGCGTTACGAGCCCGCGGGGGCTCGGCATCGTGTGATGCAAAAGAATGTCCTGCACCTGGCGAGCCTGCTTGAGCGGGTTCGCCTGGGTGGAGGCGCGCACGAGGGCGGGTCGATGGTCGACCGCGCCCTTTCTTGCGTTTCGGCTCCGGTGCGCCTGGTGGGGATGTTCGTTTGCGTCCTGTGCGTGTGTCTGACGCAGAGCCCGCTGTACCTCATGTTGATGGCGGCCATCGCGCTGGTGCTCGTTGCCGTGCGCCCCGTACGCGGGCTGCGTGCGACCTTTGTACCGGCGCTCGGCGCCACGGGGCTTGCGGTGGTTCTGGCACTGCCTGCCCTGCTGCTGGGCGCTTCTGCCGCGGGCGCCATGCTCAAGATCGCGCTCAAGACGTTCATTAACGTGTCGTTCGTGCTGGGCGTTTCGTGGACGCTCACCTGGAGCCGCATGTCGGCGGCGCTCAAGACGCTACAGCTGCCCGACGAGGTCATCTTTACGTTTGATATGGCGCTCAAGCACATCGAGGTGCTGGGACGCACGGCGCACGATCTGACCGAATCGGTCATGCTGCGCAGTGTGGGTCGTGCGCCTGCGGGTTTTTCGCGTACCGATTCGATCGCGGGTATCATGGGCATGACCTTTATCAAGGCGATGGAATGCAGCCGCGCGATGGACGAGGCTATGCTTTGCCGTGGCTTTGCCGGTGCGTATCCGACTCCCGCGCGGAGCGGCTTTGGCTGGCGCGATGCGGTCTATGCGGTCGTCGTGGTGCTGCTCGCCGTGTTGTGCGCGGTGCTGTAGCGCGGGCGGCCGAGCCGTCGATGTGGATAGGGAAGGGCGACGTTTTGGCAAACGATACGAATGGCGTGATGGGCGCGAGCGGTGCTACTGGCGCCAAGAGCGTGCCGCTCATCGAGTTTCGCGACGTGCTGTTCTCCTATGCGGGGCATACGGTTGTCGATGGTGTGTCGCTGCAGGTCGATCGTGGTGAACTCGTTGCCCTACTCGGTCCCAACGGCTGCGGTAAGACGACGATTATGCGCCTTATCAACGGTCTTGAACTAGCGGACGCGGGTGCGTACCTGTTTGACGGGCACGTGATCGATGCGGCATATCTCAAGGATTCCGCAGCCGCTCAGCGTTTTCATCAGCGCGTGGGCTTTGTGTTCCAGAATGCCGACGCCCAGCTGTTCTGCGCTACGGTGGGCGAGGAAGTTGCTTTTGGCCCCGCGCAGATGGGGCTGCCGACAGACGAGCTCGAGCGCCGCGTCCGCGATGCCATGGAGCTGTTCCAGGTTGTCGATCTGGTCGATGCCTCGCCCTATCAGCTTTCGGGCGGGCAAAAGAAGCGCGTTGCGCTGGCTGCGGTGGTGTCGATGAACCCCGATATCCTAGTGCTCGATGAGCCCACCAACGGGCTCGATGAGGACTCGTGCGACATCGTAGTCAACTTTTTGCTGGCCTACGTTGCTGCCGGTAAGACGGTTTTGATGAGTACGCACCATCAAGATTTGGTGCGCCGCCTGGAGGCCCGTGCCATCTATATCGATCGATATCACCATGTGGTCGAGGCGCCCGTGCCGTCGTATGGAACCGAAAGCGGTGCTGCGGAATAGTTGCTGCGTAGGGTATGTATGGCCGCCTGTGCGACTCTGCCGTGATGGTATAGTTAACCAGGTTTTATGGGGGTGGCTATGCCAAGTTGGAACATTCATATCGCTCAAACGGAGCGCTTGCTGGCACGTGCTAGCGTGCTTGCCGATAGCGTGCGCGACCGCAATGCCTTTTTGTTTGGCTGCGTGGTTCCGGATATCTTCGTGGGCTATATGGTCCCTGGCATCGCCGATCCCATTCCGTATCGCATTACGCACTTTGCAAAGCCCGAGCCTATCCCTAAGCCGCGCGAGCACGAGTTCTGGGATACCTATGTGGCGCCGCTGCTTAAAGGCGCACCCGCGGGCGAACCTGCTGAGGCTACCTCGATTGTCGAGGAGCGCGAGCGACTGAACCGCGTGCACTATCCTCAGCGCTACAGGGATGCCGAGCCGGTTGTCGGTCCCGGCGCCTGTGAGTTCTCGCTTGCGTCCGAAGATGTGGCGCAGTCGCTGCTCGATTTAACGCTGGGCGTCTGGTCGCATCTGGTGGCCGACACGGTATGGAACACGCGTGTGAACCAGTATCTGGAAGCACACGGCGGCAAGCCGTGCGAGGAATTCCGCATTAAAAAGCAGGGCGATTTTGACTGGTTTGGCAAGACGCTGGGCATCGTTTCCATTCCGCGTGCGACCGATCGCCTCTATACCGCTGCGACGCGTTTTGGGCAGTATCCCATCCATAAAGAATATGTGCTCAAGACTATCGGCGTCATGCACGAGATTGTACGCGAAAACCCCGGCGAGCCCGATCATCCGCCGTATCGCCTGCTAACCGAGGAGTTTTTCGATGCAACGTTTACCGAGGTCATCGAGCTGACCGAGGCGGGATTTGCGGCTCGCGTTGCTGCTTCTGACGTTCCCGCAGTCCCCCTGATCGCTAGCTGCTAGCCGGCCGGCTTAACGGTGAACAGTTCATTCCAATTGACCAACGGCTCCCGTCGCAGGGCGTCTTCGGTGGTGCGCTCGGCATCGGAGAGGCTTGCGACTGAACACAAATCGATGATGCGGCATACGAAGAAGGTCTAAAAAGGGCCCGGAAGGCAAAGCCTTCCGGGCCCTTTTGCAATGCAAGCGTGCTTGCAAGTGCGATTTAGCGCACCTGAGCGACGTAAGCGACGTTGGTCGAGGAGACCTTGTCCTCGAGCTGAACACTCATGCGGGGATCGCCGGCGGTAGCGACGGTCAGATCGCCGGCCTCGACGTAGCCGAGCTCCTTAGCGGTCTCGATCGCCTTGACGATCGTGCCGTTGACGGTGCCCTGGGTAATCTCGGCCTGGTGCGGGATAACGCCCCAGTACATGATCATCTGCTGGACGGCCCACTCGTGGCGGGAGAACGCGCAGATCGGCATGTTGGGACGGAAGTGCGAGATCAGGCGTGCGGTACGACCGGTGGTCGTCGGCACGGTGATGCACTTGGCGCCAACGGTGGTGGCCATGTTCACAGCGGACATACCCACAACGTTGTTGACGACGCGGGTGCCGTGAGCGTCGGCCGGAACCTCGAGCGGAGCGTGGGCCGGGAGGTACTTCTCGGTCTCGAGAGCAATGCTGGCCTGCATCTTAACGGCCTCGACCGGGTACTTACCGGCAGCGGACTCGCCAGAGAGCATAACGGCGTCGGTGCCGTCGTAGATGGCGTTAGCAACGTCGGCAACCTCGGCGCGCGTCGGGCGCGGGTTCTGCTGCATGGAGTCGAGCATCTGCGTAGCGGTGATAACGGGCTTGTAGGCCGCGTTGCACTTGGCGATGATCTCCTTCTGGATGTGCGGAACGAGCTCGGGCTTGATCTCGATACCCAGGTCGCCACGGGCGACCATGATGCCGTCGGAAGCCTCGAGGATCTCGTCGAAGTTCTCGACGCCCAGGGCGCACTCGATCTTCGGGAAGATCGTCACGTGCTCGCCACCGTTCTCGCGGCAAAGCTTGCGGATGCCGCGGACGGACTCGCCGTCACGGATGAAGGAAGCGGCGATGTAGTCGATGTTCTCGGTCAGGCCAAAGAGGATGTCCTGACGATCGCGCTCGGTGATGGCGGGCAGCGAGATGTTGACGTTGGGCATGTTGACGCCCTTGCGCTCGCCGATCAGGCCGTCGTTCTTAACGACGCAGGTCATGTCCTGGCCGCTGACGGACTCGACCTCGAGGGCAACCAGGCCGTCATCGATCAGGATGAGGGAGCCCTTCTCGACCTCGGAAGGCAGAGCCAGGTAGTCGAGGGAGATGTGCTCAGCGGTGCCGTGGAAATCCTCGGACGTGGGCTGAGCGGTGACGACGATCTTATCGCCGGTCTTGACGGCAACCTTCTTGCCGTCGACCAGAAGGCCGGTGCGGACCTCGGGGCCCTTGGTGTCGAGCAGGATGCCGACAGGCAGACCGAGCTCCTTGGAAATACGGCGGACGCGCTCGATGCGACCGTGGTGCTCGTCGTAGGAGCCGTGCGAGAAGTTAAAACGGGCGACGTTCATGCCCGCCTTGATCATCTCGCGGATGGTCTCGTCGCTATCGCAGGCGGGACCCATGGTGCATACAATCTTAGTGCGCTTGTACATTCAGACCTCCATCTGACATCGTCTTGCGCTGATAGATAAACCATAAGAAATAAAACCGAGATGATTATAACGAAATGCCGACCGAATACCCCAAAAAATCGACCGTATGCCGAAATGGAAGTTCATTTTTTGCGGGAAAAACGGTATATGAAAAATCTTTACCAACCACTCCAACCGCTGCTATCTGGGAGATATGTCAGTTTGGCGATGTGCCGAAGAAAAAACGTTTTACCAATGTTGAGCATCACACGGTCTGCACCGTTGCGTGCGGACCATATTTCCAAACCGATTGTTTTGGCTAGACGCGTCGCTTTGGGGTACCATAGCTCCACTATCAACTGCCGCTCAGCACGGCAGCCTTGATGAGCCCTTGCCCTTCTCCTGGGAATTATGATCGGGCATCAATCTGCTGAGTGGCCCGAATCCCAGGAGGGGACTCTATATGCAAAAGGAATACCTGTCCGCCGCGGCGGAGGTGCTCAGCGACCAAGGTGTCGATGAGAACCTCGGCCTGAGCAACGACGAGGCGTCTTCGCGCCTCGCCAAGACAGGCCCTAACAAGCTCGAGGAAGCCGAGAAGACACCGCTGTGGAAGCGTTTCTTTGAGCAGATGGCCGACCCCATGGTCATCATGCTGATCGTTGCCGCCGTCATCAGTGCGCTCACGGGCATGGTCAAGGGCGAGCCCGACTTTGCCGATGTTGCCATCATCATGTTCGTCGTTATCGTCAACTCGGTGCTGGGCGTGGTCCAGGAAGCCAAGAGCGAGGAGGCCCTCGAGGCCCTGCAGGAGATGAGTGCGGCGCAGTCCAAGGTGCTGCGCGACGGCAAGCTCGTGCACCTGCCGAGCGCCGAGCTCGTGCCCGGCGACGTGATCATGCTCGAGGCGGGCGACTCCGTCCCGGCCGACTGCCGCGTGCTCGAGAGCGCCACGATGAAGATCGAAGAGGCCGCGCTCACCGGCGAGTCCGTGCCCGTAGAGAAGCACGCCAACGTGATCGAGCTCGCTGCGGGCACCGATGACGTGCCGCTCGGCGACCGTAAGAACATGTGCTATATGGGCTCCACCGTCGTGTACGGCCGTGGTCGCGCCGTCGTGGTCGGCACCGGCATGAACACCGAGATGGGCAAGATCGCCGGCGCCCTGGCCGAGGCCAAGGAAGAGCTCACGCCGTTGCAAGTGAAGCTCGCCGAGCTCAGCCGCATCCTTACCATTATGGTTATCGTCATCTGCGTCGTCATCTTTGGCGTTGATATCATCCGCCACGGCGTGGGCAACGTTCTTACCGACCCGACCGCCCTGCTCGATACCTTTATGGTCGCCGTCTCGCTCGCCGTCGCTGCCATCCCCGAGGGCCTGGTCGCCGTCGTGACCATCGTGCTATCGCTTGGCGTGACCAAGATGGCTAAGCGCCAGGCAATCATCCGCAAGCTCTCTGCCGTCGAGACTCTCGGCTGCACGCAGACCATCTGCTCCGACAAGACCGGTACCCTTACCCAAAACAAGATGACCGTCGTCAAGCACGAGCTCGCTGCGCCCAAGGAGAAGTTCCTGGCCGGCATGGCGCTGTGCTCCGATGCTCAGTGGGACGAGGAGCTGGGCGAGGCCGTGGGCGAGCCGACTGAGTGCGCGCTCGTCAACGACGCCGGCAAGGCGGGCCTCACTGGCCTGACTGCCGAGCATCCGCGCGTGGGCGAGGCCCCGTTTGACTCGGGCCGCAAGATGATGTCCGTGGTCGTCGAGACCCTGGATGGCGAGTACGAGCAGTACACCAAGGGTGCGCCCGACGTGGTGATCGGCCTGTGCACCCATATCTACGAGGGCGATAAGGTCGTCCCCCTGACCGAGGAGCGCCGCGCCGAGCTCGTGGCGGCCAACAAGGCCATGGCCGACGAGGCCCTGCGCGTACTGGCGCTGGCAAGCCGCACCTACACCGAGGTTCCCGACGACTGCAGCCCCGCTGCGCTCGAGCATGACCTGGTCTTCTGTGGCCTGTCCGGCATGATCGACCCGGTCCGTCCCGAGGTGGCCTACGCTATCCACGAGGCGCACGACGCCGGTATCCGCACCGTCATGATCACGGGCGACCACATCGACACCGCCGTGGCCATCGCCAAGCAGCTGGGCATCGTCGCCGATCGCAGCCAGGCCATCACCGGTGCCGACCTCGATCGCATGAGCGACGAGGAACTCGACGCGCACATCGAGGACTACGGCGTGTACGCCCGCGTCCAGCCCGAGCACAAGACACGCATCGTCGAGGCTTGGAAGTCGCGCGACCAGATCGTGGCCATGACGGGCGATGGCGTCAACGACGCCCCGTCCATCAAGCGCGCCGACATTGGCGTTGGTATGGGCATCACCGGTACCGACGTCACCAAGAACGTCGCCGACATGGTACTTGCCGATGACAACTTCGCTACCATCATCGGCGCCTGCGAAGAGGGTCGTCGCATCTACGACAACATCCGCAAGGTCATCCAGTTCCTGCTTTCGGCCAACCTTGCCGAGGTGTTCTCGGTGTTTATCGCCACGCTCATCGGCTTTACCATCTTCCAGCCGGTGCAGCTGCTGTGGGTGAACCTGGTCACCGACTGCTTCCCCGCGCTTGCGCTGGGCATGGAGGATGCCGAGGGCGACATCATGAAGCGCAAGCCGCGCAACGCCAAGGACGGTGTCTTTGCCGGACATATGGGTCTGGACTGCGTGGTCCAGGGCCTAATCATCACCGCGCTGGTGCTGGCGAGCTTCTTTGTGGGCGTGTACTTTGACATGGGCTACATCCACATCGCCGATATGATCGCCGGCAATGCCGACGAGGAAGGCGTGATGATGGCGTTCATCACGCTCAACATGGTCGAGATTTTCCACTGCTTCAATATGCGCAGCCGTCGTGCGTCGCTGTTCACCATGAAGAAGCAGAACAAGTGGCTGTGGGCTTCCGCCGCGCTGGCACTGGTGCTGACGGTGATCGTGACCGTGCAGCCGACGCTTGCCGAGATGTTCTTTGGCCCCGTGACGCTTGAGCTCAAGGGCGTTGTCGCTGCCCTGGGCCTGGCCTTCCTGATCATCCCGCTGATGGAGATCTACAAGGCGATCATGCGCGCGGTCGAGAAGGAGTAAGTTAACCTGTCCGGGCCCGCCCCTGCGTGTTTTCTTCTTCGCTGGTCCTCGCGCTTCGCGCTGCGGGATCGCTCAGAAGAAAACACTCCCAGGGTGGGCCCTACGGTATCCTTACTGGCTTTTCTCCCGCGCGGATGAAAAAGGGCTGAGGGAAAGAAGGTGAGCGGCCGAGCAATTGCTCGGCCGCTCGTTTTGAATAAAGGATGTGCCCTTTGGAAACCCCTCTCGGCGGGCGGGCCCTGCGGTGACGTTGCTGACTTTTCTCCCGTGTGGATGATAAAGGCTGAGGGAAAGTGTGTGAGTCGGTCGAGCATTTGCTCGACCGACTCTTTTTTGTGGGAAAATACCTGCTCAGTTGTGATTTTTGGTGCTGGGAGGCGTTTGTGGCTAAGGCTAAGGCTAAGGCGAAGAAAAAGACGACGGGGGCGCGGGCTAAGCGCGATCGTCGTCGGAAGCTCGCGACCGAGGCTCCCGCACCTGCTGAGGAGCTGCTGGCAAGCGTGCCGGGGCTCGACGCGCTGCAGGATGTTCCGGCGTTTGATGACCTGCCGGTCGATGAAGCCCAGCAGGCTGCCTTTGATGATTTCTGCGCACATGCCGAGGAGCCCGAGCAGATGCAGCTTGGCGCCGTGGTGCGCTTGGATCGCGGGTTTCCACTGGTGGCGACTGCCGATGACACGTTTCGTGCCGAGCATGCTGTGGGGTTTGCCAAGTCACGCGGCGAGGACGAGGTCCTGCTGCCTGCCGTGGGCGATCGTGTGGCGGTGCGCCGCGCTCCCGGGCACGATATGGGCGTGATTGAGTGCGTGCTGCCGCGCCGTACGAGCTTTGAGCGTTGGCGCGGCCGTGCCCGCGGGGAGCGTCAGGTGCTCTGCTCCAACGTGGATAGCGTGCTAATCGTGCAGGCGCTCGGTGCCGGCGAGGTGCTGCTCGACCGCGTGGCGCGCTCGCTGGTGTTGGCGCTCGACTGCGATGCCGAACCGGTGGTGGTACTCACCAAAGCTGACCGCTGCGATGCCGAGGAACTCGAGCGCGATCTGGACCGCGTGCGCCGCCTGGTGGGCTGTCTCTTATACACATCTACGAGCCCACGAGACAAGAGGCAATCTCGTATGC
>URPB01000009.1:0-33414 GCA_900549575.1 uncultured Collinsella sp. | reverse complement strand
GTGGGCGCCTACGGCCAGGCCGTAAGCGAGCACATGTTTGCCATGGTCCTTTCCATGATGAAGCGCCTGCCCGGCTATCACGACTTGCAGCGCGAGCATCGCTGGGAGGATTTGGGGCCGGTCACCTCGCTCAAAAACGCCAATGTGCTGGTGCTGGGCGCGGGCGATATCGGCGGCCACTTCGCCACACTCTGCCGCAACATGGGCGCGCACGTCCGCGGCATCAAGCGCCATCCACTCGTCTACCCCATTGTGTTTGAGGACATGGACGGCATGGACGCCCTGTCCGAGCGCCTGGCCGAGGCTGACATCGTCGCATCCTTTATGCCCAGCACACCCGAGACCCGCGGCCTGGCGAACGCCGAGTTCTTCGCCGCGATGAAACCGGGCGCCTTCTTTGCCAACGGCGGCCGCGGCGACCTTGTGGTCGCCGACGACTTGGTTGCCGCCCTGGAGTCGGGACATCTCGCCGGCGCCGCGGTCGACGTCACCGACCCCGAGCCGCTGCCTGAGACAAGCCCCCTGTGGGATGCGCCCAACATGCTCATCACGCCGCACGTCTCCGGCTGGTTCCACCTGGCAGCCACGCTCAATAATGTGGTCGACATTGCCGCAGAGAATCTGCGTCACCTGCAAGCCGGCGAAACTTTACGTTGTTGGATCGAACACTAGAAGGACGTCAGGTAGTTTCTTGCGTCTACTACACTCATTGCTGCGACGGGTGCGTGTGAACAGAGTTTGGCATCGTTGGTGACCAGAAGGTCTGCCTTTGCGCGCATTGCTGCCGCAATGATTAAATCGTCTTCGTAATCGCTATGGAGCTTACGCTGCTTGCTCGCCATCCATATGTCACTCAGGTCGCAGGGTACCGGCGTGGCAAGTTGCGACAACACGTCGAGGCAATCCCATGCAAGTGATGTCGCCGCCACGGCGGCATCTTGGGATAGCGAGCCATGCTCGCGCCGATACCACGCCTTATGTTCGCTCGAAATCAAATAGAACAGATCTTTGGACGATGTCGCCGCATACAGCAAATCCACCTGCGCCGTGCATGCATCGCGTAAAAACTCAATCGCCACCGAACGACCACGTCGTGAGGGAATGAAGTAATCGAGCCACACGTTGGTGTCAACCAAGATGCGCCTTGGAGCCTCACTCATAGAGCCAGCTCATCTCCTCGCCGTAGCGATCCGCGTAGGCGTTCCGTTTGAGTTCTTCATCGCCCGAGGGCTGAGCCTTGACCATATCGATTCCCGACTCACGGCAAGCGGCAGCGAACAGCTTCGACCCCTGATCCATGAGCTCGAGCTTACGTTTAGCGGCCTTTTCGCGCTCGCGCTGTTCCGCCCGGACACGACTGGGCAGCAGGATATCCTCGAGCGCACCGGGGCGATCGGCCAGCGACGCTGCAAGCTGCCAGAGCGCTCGCACCGCTTGGCTCGGCGTCATACCGGCCCTGGAGAGAGCGGCGTCCCCGCTCCTTTTAAGATCGGCATCGAGACGTACGTTGATCTGAGCGGCTGTTGTGGTCATGACCCCTCCTTAATACTTTAAAATCATCATAAAACTCTATGGTAGATACGTAAAGCACGTATAGCATTTATTAGCATTAGCCGCACTCTGTGCACAAAAAGCCGCCGAGGTGCACTGCACCTCGGCGGCCACGTACCACCGATCTAGCTCGGTTTCACCCTTTGCATTTGCCCAGATAAAACCTGCAAAATAAACCTGTCCCTTTTAGCAGGTTTTAGAGCTCCACGCTTTCGGCGCCGTTGATGGTTAGGTTTCGCTCGTAGAAAGCCGTGAGGGCGCGGATGGCGTACATCACGTCGCGCACGCCGCCGGTCTCGTAGCTCGAGTGCATGGCCAGCTGCGGCAGGCCCACGTCTACGGCGTGCATGCTCGCCTGCATGTTAGACAGGTTGCCCAGGGTGGAGCCGCCGGCCATATCACTCTTGTTGGCGAAGGCCTGCGTGGGCACGTCGGCGTCATCGCAAATAGCCTGGAACACCGCGCGGCTAAAGGCATCGGTGCAGTAGTGCTGGTTGGCGGCTTCCTTGATAACGATGCCGCCGTTGAGCACCACCTGGTTGCGGACATCGCACTTCTCGGCGTGGTTGGGATGCACGGCATGCGCATTATCGCAGCTCACGAGCATCGAGGCGGCAAGTGCGCGATGGTACGACTCGTCATCGAAGCCCAGCGATCCGTTAATGCGGCGCAGCGCATCGGCCAAGAACGTCGACATGGCTCCCTGCTTGGTCTCGGAGCCAACCTCCTCGTTATCAAAGCAGCAGAAGACCGAGATATCGCGCGCGTTCTCAGCACCCAAAAATGCCTGCAGCGAGGTATAGGCGCAGGCCAGGTCGTCGAGCTTGGGCGTCGAGATAAACTCGTCGGCCCAGCCCCAAATGCGCGCATCCTGACGATTGACCAGGAACAGATCGCGACCCAGAATCTGCTCGGGCTCAACGTCCAACTCGTCGGCGATCAGAGCATCAAAGTCGCCCTGCTTGAGTTCGCCGGCGCTGATGAGCGGGCACAGGTCGACGGCGCGGTTGGGCGCAAAGCCCTCGTTAACGCCACGATTCATATGGATGGCAAGGCTCGGAATGATAGCGACCTCGCGCTCGGTGGCAAGCAGGCGGCTCTCAATACGGTCGCCTTCGCGCACCAACACGCGGCCCGCGAGCGCCAGCGGGCGATCGAACCAGGTGTAGTCGATCATGCCGCCGTAGGCCTCGGTGTTCAGGCGCAACGTCTCACCTGCGCCGTCGAGCTCGGGCACAGCCTTGACCTTAAACGTCGGCGAATCGCTGTGCGACGCCGTGAGCTGAAAATGATAGTCGCCGGCAACGCCGTCCTCGCCCCACGTAGCAGCCAGGTCCTCGCCCACCTTAAAGGCGATAACGCTCGAGGTGTTGCGCTGCGTGTAATAACGCCCGCCCGGCTCGATGTCCCACGCCGCGTTCTCGGACAGGTAGGTAAAGCCCGCTTCGTCGAGCTCGGCCATAATGGTCGCCGCCGTATGGAACATGCTGGGGCATGCCTCGATAAAGTCGATAAGGTCGTTGGCGGCCTCGATATCATCGGCCGTCACATGCGCGCGCTCGGGCGTTTCCTGATCCGTCATGCTCTCCCCTTTCGCTGGGTTGATGGTCCCTTCCAGCATACCCCGCCGCGCCAGCGCTGCACTCTTCATTCCGTGTTTAATCCCGCACCGCTCACCAAGTTGAGCCATCATGCCCGTGCACCTTTTGCGACAATTACGCTAACAGGACGAGAGGAGCCGTCATGAAGCCACGTAACATTGCCATCGCCTGCGGTGTCGCGGGAGTCGCCGTCGGCCTTGCCGCTGCCACCGGTATCGTTTATCACAAGCAAATCAAGTCCGCCGCGTCGCTCAAACGCTTGACCGGCTACGCGGATGGCTATGACCTGTACGCAATCGACATCGCCTACGACTACGATCTTGATCGCATCATCGCCGCTGGCGTGCGCGACGACCAGGCCTACATCGATGCCGTGGTGGCGCAGGTGCTGCCCGGTGTGCCGGCACATGTCCAGGCGCCCCAGTTTGCCTGCAGCGCTTTTGTCGCCGTAGATGCCGAAGGCCGCGTGCGCACCGGTCGCAATTACGACTTTAAGGACGACACCTCGGCGCTGCTGGTGCGCAATCACCCACGCGGCGGCTATGCTTCCATCGGGTTTGCCGCCCTCAATAACCTGGGCGCCAACACTCCGCTTGACTCCGTCACCGGACGCGCCGCGGCGTTGATGGGCCCGTTTGCCCAGCTCGACGGTGTTAACGAATGCGGCGTGTCCATTGCCGTACTCACCCTGGACTCCAAGCCCTGTGACCAGGACACGCAGCGCCCCGTCATCAATACCTCGCTCGCCATCCGCCTGGTGCTCGACCGTGCCGCCACCACGCAAGAAGCTGTCGACCTGCTTTCCGCCTACGACATGCACGCCATGGCAGGACGCGATTACCACTTCTTTATCAACGACGCCGCCGGTGACGCGCGCGTAGTAGAGTGGGATCCGCGCGATCCGGACCGCGCTTTCAAAGCGACTCCTGTACGCCAGGTTACGAACTTCTACGCCTGCTATGGTGACGAAGTGCTGCCCAACCAAAAGAATGACGAGCTGGGCCATGGTAAAGAGCGCGCCGTCGCAATCGCCGATGTCCTTGACGCCCACGCCGGTGCCCAGGACGAGGCAGTCGCTTGGAAGGCCCTTCGCGCCGCAGCCCAAGAGCCCAATCCGGAAGACATCACCAGCAATACGCAATGGTCGGTCATCTTTGACAATACCGAGCCCGCTGCCGCCATCACGCTGCGCCGCCACTGGGGCGACGTCGACGCCTTTGCGCTGTAAGGAGCCAGGCCCGTCGACCTTACGTTCCCTGACGTTGCTTACATTTCCATACGCTTGAGCTAACACGTTTTACCCCCGTATCAACAGTGTGCGGGGGTAAACTTATGCGCATGTTATAACTTGCCCGGAAGGATTCATCATGCTTAGGATCGGTCTTCTTACCAGTGGCGGCGACTGCCAAGCGCTCAACGCCACCATGCGCGGCATCGTCAAAACGCTTATGACCAATAGCAAAGAACCTATCGAGATCTATGGTTTTGAGGACGGCTACCAGGGCCTTATCTACAGCAGGTTCCGCGTCATGACGCCCGCCGATTTTAGCGGTATCCTCACCCGCGGCGGCACCATCCTGGGCACGAGCCGCACACCGTTCAAGCGTCTGGATACCCCCGAGGCCGATGGTGTCGAGAAGGTGCCGGCGATGGTCCACACCTATCATAAGCTGCAGCTCGACTGCCTGTTTATGCTGGGCGGTAACGGCTCCACCAAGACCGCCAACCGCCTGCGCGAAGAGGGCCTCAACGTTATCGCCCTGCCCAAGACCATCGATAACGACACCTGGGGCACCGAGCTGACGTTTGGCTTTACGAGCGCCATCGACGTCGCCACCAAGTGCATCGATGACATCCACACCACCGCCTCGAGTCACGGCCGCGTGTTCGTTATCGAGATCATGGGCCACAAGGTTGGCTGGATCCCGCTGTATGCCGGCGTCGCGGGCGGCGCGGATGTCATCTTGATCCCCGAAATCCCCTACGACATGGATAACGTCATCAAGACCATCGAGCATCGCATGGAGACCGGCAGCCGCTTTACCATCGTGGCCGTCGCCGAGGGCGCTATCTCCAAGGAGGACGCAGCGCTGTCCAAGAAGGAGTACAAGAAGAAGCTCGCCGAGCGCACGAGCCCGTCGATCGTCTACGACATCGCCAAGGAGATCGAGGCCAAGACCGGTCGCGAGACCCGCGTCGCCATCCCCGGTCACACGCAGCGCGGCGGCCAGCCCGACGCTCAGGACCGCATCTTTGCGACCCAGTGCGGCGTCGAGGCGGCACTGGGCTGCCTGCGCGGCGAGTTTGGCTACATGATTGCCCTGCGCGATGGAAAGATGTGCCACATGCCGCTCGAGGAGGTCGCCGGCAAGCTCAAGTATGTCGATCCCCAGAGCGACCTGGTGCGCGAGGCCAAGGCGTTGGGCATCAGCTTCGGCGACGAATAGCCTCGGCTGTAACCGCCCCCATCGGAGGCCCCAGGGCTTACCTCCCAAATCGTCCTCGGACATGTCAGGATCCCGCCGTGCGCTTCGCGCGGCGGGGTCCTTCCGTCCTGCGGAAAGATTTGGGAGGTAAGCCCTGGGGCCTCCTGCGGTAACTAGGGAGGCCGAGGCTATTCGTCTTCTTGCTACGGGTGCCTGGGGTAGGATGCGGCGTGCATTTTTGGGAGTATTCAGCAGCCGAGGGTGCCTGCATACTGGATTTTGGGCGAAAGGCAGGCACCATGGGCCGCGTTCTGTAAAAAATGGCCAGCTCTTGAGGCATTGGGGGTCCAGGACCAGGGCATTCAGCGCGGTTTTGTGCACCCGTTCCCGCGCCCGCGGACTCCGGGATGCTGAATACTCCGAAATTTGCACGGCGCCCCTGGGTTACCCGTAGGCAAAAAGCAACCGCCCCGCCGAAATATGCAATCGGCAGGACGGTTTATGCAATTTAGTGGCTGTGGGCGCGTCGGTGGCTCGCTACAGCTTGAATCCCAGAACGGGTTACTCGGCGCTCTTAAAAGCGCCGAGTAACCCGCCAAAAAGGGACAGGTTCATCTTTGGCAGGTTAATCTGGGCAAACGCCGGACAACCATTAGGTGGCCCGGCGTTTGCCCCGCTTTGCTGGGAATGTCTGTCGTTCAGTGCTCTTACTGGCCAGTCCAGTGTTGCGCATAGCTTTTAATGTCTTCGGTAAAACCATCAAGATCGTCGAGGGTAATCACGCTGTCGATAAGCAAATTAGCTATCTCACGGTGCATTGTACTGCGGCGAAGGTCGTTCACCAGCACTCCTGAGGACAGCTTATCCCTATTGATACGCTCTTCTAGTGCCCAAAATCTACTGGACGCTTCGCTGTCGCCGTTCAGCATCTCAACGTACTGGCCGATGAGCTTTTCCATATAACGTTCTTGCCATTGGGGAAGCATTTTCTTAAACAGCTTCCAGTCGCTTTCGGCTACGTCGCGCATATGTCCTCCGCTCGCTAAACGGGCTTTTCCATTTGCCTTTCATTCTATTTGGTTTTCGTTCGCGGGCGTAGATGAGAGGCTCTCTTTAGCCTTCGAGATTGGGCCTGAATGGGTCGTATGCCACAAAACGGGCCTATCTACTACGTTTAATTGGATACCCTCAACCATGCCGGGAAAACGAAAAATAAAACCGCAGGTAGAAGGCCTGTCGATTTTCGAAAAAGGCGGTCATGGTTGGCCCCATCGAGTTAAACGTAGTAAATAGGCCCTTTTCTTGGCGCGCGGTCAGCTCAATGCTAATCTCCGTGCCGGAACTGACCCAGTTGTTTGTAAGTTGCGGTGATATACGGACTGTTTGGCGCTTTGGAGTCTCAAAACAGTCCCTATATCACCGCAACTTGGAAGGGACGGGCGGTGTCGGATGAGTGGCGCTGGCGGGTTAGGGCGGTTTAGGCCTGTTTGCGGTGCTTCCATTGTTTGCGGCACCAGTGCATAAGCGCTTTTACGATGGGAATCGTGATGAGGATGACCCATGCGGGATGGGGCTGTCCCAGGCAGAGCCACATGTAGAGGAACCAAGTTATGGCAGCTGCCGGGTAGACGGCGTCGACAAGCTTTGACAGATGACGTCGGTCGATGAAATCGCCAAGCGCGTAGTAGACGGGAATCAAAAAGACGAGGAAAAGTCCCGTAGTCCACACGCCGCAAATAATGCCGAGCGCCAGATAGGCGAGGGCGACAAGCACGGGGAAGGGGAACTTATTCCACGCGCGACCGAGCTTGGTGTGGAAATGCTTGCCATGATGGTCGAGCTTGTCGCGCGCCTCTTTCCAGCTGGAGAATTGTTCGCCGTCGATAACCACGGTGCCATCGGCATTGGTGTGCACGCTGTGCCCGTCGTCCTCTAGCGTGTCAATATGTACGCCGCCCGGCCCCACGTGCACCTCTTCACCCTTGCGGTCGTTGGTCACATGGATGCCGCTCCAGCCAACATGGACTTCCTCGCCTTTATTGGGATCAATGACGTGGATGCCGCGCGCGAGGGAAATATCGACAAGTGGTTTGTCGCCGCAATCGGCGTGCTCAGTAGAAGCCTCAGCCTCGTCAGCCACATCCGCCGTCTCGGTGTCGGCACTGCCGTCCTCAAGGTCGTCGGCATCGCTAGCCGCTTCCCCATACAACAGCTCGTCCAACGACACGCCATACAGTGCGGCGAGCGCAATAAGGTTATCGGTATCGGGCGAGGATTCGCTGCGTTCCCATTTGCTGACAGCTTGGCGGCTTACGCCCAACTGGGCAGCAAGAGCCTCCTGGGAAAGACCGGCAGCTCTGCGGCGATCGACGAGGCGCTGTGCCATCGCAAGATCCATAGTGGTTCCTTTCATGTGGGGACCGTAATCGAATGAGCCGAGTATGCCGAGAATAACCGGTAGCGACCACCATTTCTAGTTAGAATCTGCCCCAACCCTACCGCAACTACGAGTAGCAACCCCCTAATGGCCTGCCATTTCATGACAAATGTTAGTACGCATAACAGCCAAGAGCCCTCTCAATACGTTGCGGTGGAATAGTTCCTGTTTCATGGCTCTGCTATGCCAAACAGGAACTATTCCACCGCAACTTACTATCAGGCCACGCACCCGCAGAGTAGCTACGGGTGCCTAGGGTAGGATGCGGCGTGCATTTTTGGGAGTTTTCAGCAGCCGAGGGTGCCTGCATACTGGATTTTGGGCGAAAGGCGGGCGCTATGGGTCGCGTTCTGTAAAAAATGGCCAGCTCTTGAGGCGTTGGGGCTCAGAATCAGGGCTTCCAGCGCTGTTTTGTGCGTCCGATCCCGCGCCCGCGGACTCCGGGATGCTGAAAACTCCAGAATTTGCACGCCGCCCCCTGGGGTACCTGCAGGCAAAAAGCAACCGCCCCGCCGAAATATGCAATCGGCGGGGCGGTTTATGCAATAAAGCGGCTGTGACACGTCACAGCTCGCTACAGTTTGAATCCCAGAACAGGCTACTCTGCGCTCTTGAGGGCACCGACCATGTCGATCTTGTTGAGGGTACGATTGGTGGCGAGGTTGACGATAAACGTAAAGCCAAAGGCCAGCAGCACAGATAGCACGTAGCTTAGCGGCTCGACCTCGACGTCAAAGTACAGCGACGGCATCTGCAAAATGTACGTAAAACTCTCGGCCAGCAAGCCGCCCAGCGGCACGCCCAGCGCAGCGCCGATCGCCGTGAGGATCAACGTCTCCTTGTTGACGTAGTGGTGCACCTCGCCACGGCGGAAGCCCAGCACCTTGATGGTCGCCAGCTCGCGCTCGCGCTCGGAGATATTCGTGTTGGACAGCGTAAACACCACCACAAACGATAGGCACGCCGCCATAAAGGTCACGAGCACCACGACGGAATTGATGATAGTGAAGTTCGCCTCGAAGTTCTGCCAATGTTCAGCCGTGCTCGAGATGGTGAGCCAACCGTCGCTCTTAAGCTTCTTGCTAAACGCAATCTGATCGGCCGACGAGCCCTTAAGCAGCACAAAGACGCCGTTAAGGCGCGCGCTTCGACCGAACGCGCGCTCATAGGTGCCCTGCGTCATGTAAAGCGTGTTGCCCAGATAGTTGAGCGAAATGTCGCTGACTTTGACCTTGGCTACGTTGAGCGACGAATCCTGGACGTGTGCCGTATCGCCCGGTTGAATCCCCAGTACCAGCTGTGAACTCTTGCTCAGATACACATCTCCGTCGCGCAAAGATAGAGGCTCTTTGGACTCATCCTCGAGACGCACGTAGTCGTCCAGGTCGTTCGTGCGGTCATCGGGCACCACGATCAGCTGCACGGTCTCGCTCTTGCCGCCAAATGTAAAGGTGACGTTGTCGGTCATAATCGGCAGCGTCGAAGTCACGGTCACGTCGGAATCCTTGGCTGCGCTTCGCTCGTCGAGCGCCGCGCACGTCTGCGAAAAATCGTCGGGATTGGCAAACGCCAGCAGGTCATAGCGCGTGATATGCCCGTACTGCTTGGGCGAAAGCGCGACCGACGTATCACGAATGCCCATGCCGCAAATCACAAGCGCCGTACAGCCCGCGATGCCAAAGATGGTCATAAAGGCGCGCTTTTTGTAGCGGAACAGGTTACGTGCTGCCACCTTGTTCAAAAAGCCCATGCGGCGCCAGATAAAGCCGATGCGCTCGAGCAAGATACGCGAGCCGGCGCGCGGGGCCTTGGGGCGCATGAGCGAGGCCGGGGTCTCGGCCATCTCGTGGCGGCAGGCGATAATCGTGGCGCCCACCACGCCCACGGCAAACAGCGCCACCGAGACGATTGAGGACACGATGTCGTACGAAAGCAGCATCTGGGGCAGCGAGTACATGTCGTCGAACACCGTAAACAGGAACAGCGGCAGGCCCACAAATCCGATGATGTTGCCGAGCACGCCGCCAATCAGACACGCCCACAGCGAGTAATCCACGTATTTGGACAGGATGCGCTCGCGCGAGTAGCCGAGCGCCTTGTACAGGCCAATGAGCGTACGCTCCTCCTCGACCATGCGCGTAGCGGTGGTAAGGCTAATGAGCACGGCGACGACAAAGAAGATAAATGGGAAAACCGTGGCGATGGCCTCAATTGACGAGCTATCGCTCTCCACGCTCGAGTAGCTTGCGATATTGCCGCGGTCCTGGATGTACCAGGTGCATTCGCCCAGGTCAGAGAGCTCGGCGCGGGCATCGGCAAACTGCTGGTCGGCGGCGGCACGGCGCTGATCCAGGTCGGCCTGCGCTTGCACGCGCTCCTCACTGCCCTCGGCCATGCGGTTAATGTTGTCCTGCTCGATCCCAAAGAGCATGGCGGCCTGACGCTCGGCCGCATCCAAGCTTGTCGGCGTGTCGACCGTCAGTTCCTGAGCGCGCGCCTTCTCACGCTCCTCGCGGATCTTCTCTATATTGCCCTTGACCTCATTGATCTTTGCCGCGTAGGCATCCGAATAGGAGTTGAGATCCTTGGCTCCCTCGACGATCACGTGGACCGCGGAGTAGGAAGAAGATGTCGCGGCGTCCTCGCTCACATAGAACTTATAGTCCGCCGCCGAAGCAGCGCGAAAGGCGTTGACTGTCGAGTCGGAGCTCACGTCGGTGGGATCGAGAACCTCGGCCGTGATGGTGTAATCGCTATCGGCAAACTGGTCCTTGGCGCTTTGGTTCGACGAGCTCGCATCGTTGGCGGCAAAACTCACCGTATCGCCGAGCTTTTTGCCCGAAGCCTTCAGGAACTTCGAAGTCACCGCGACCTCATCGGCGCTCTCAGGCAAATCGCCGTTCACGAGCACCGGCTGATCGATGTTCTCCTTGGAGAGACTTTGCACGACCACGCGCTCGCGCGTTGTGCCCACGGCGGTGTAGGCGGTCTCGGTGTAGATGCCCTCGGCCGTTTCGACGCCATCGACCTCTTGGATGGCGTCGAGATCATCGTCAGTCAGGCCATAGGTCGACTGCACGTTAATGTCATAGACATTTTGCTGGTCGAAGTAGGCATCAACCGAATCACACAGGTCCTCGCAACCCGCCTTAAGGCCGCACATCACGCTCACGCCAAGCGCGGTGATGACCACGATTGACAAAAAGCGCTTAAGACTGCCTCGGATTGTGCGGTAGATGCCACGGCGAAAAACCGTCGGCACCATATCGTTTGAGCTTTGGGCAGTGCGGTAGGTCGTAAAATCCTGCTCGCACTCCGTGTTCTGCGCGTCGCGGCGTAGGCTGTTTTGGCGGTCCTGATCCATGGGCGCTACCACTCGATCGTCTCGATAGGCACGGGATTTTGCTGGACCGTCTCGCTCTCCACGCGACCGCTCTTAAAGCGAATCAGGCGATCGGCCATGGGCGCGAGCGCGGAGTTGTGCGTGATGATGATGACCGTAATGCCCTGCTTGCGGCAGGTATCCTGCAGCAGCTGCAAGATCTGCTTGCCGGTTTTATAGTCGAGCGCACCCGTGGGCTCGTCGCACAGAAGCAGCTTGGGGTTCTTGGCCAGTGCGCGGGCGATGGACACACGCTGCTGCTCGCCGCCCGAAAGCTGCGCCGGAAAGTTGCCCAGGCGCTCGCCCAGGCCAACCTGACGAAGCGTTTGCTCGGCATCGAGCGAATCGGGGCAGATTTGCGCCGCAAGCTCAACATTTTCGAGCGCCGTCAGGTTGGGGACCAGATTGTAGAACTGGAAGACAAAGCCAACGTCGGCGCGGCGGTATTCCACGAGCTGCGCCTCGTTAGCGGAGCTCACATCGCGCCCGTCCACCGTCACGGTGCCGGAAGTCGCCGTATCCATGCCACCCAGAATGTTGAGCGCCGTGGTTTTACCGGCGCCCGAAGCGCCCAGGATAATGGCAAGCTCGCCACGCTCAACAGAAAAGCTCGCACCGTCGAGCGCATGGATGCGGGCGTCGCCCTCGCCGTATGCCTTGATGACGTCTTTGAATTCGATATAAGCCATCGATTAATTCCCATCTGGTCGGATAACTCTTTAGTATTACCCATTTCGCACCTACCAAAAAGGGACAGGTTTATTTTGGCAGGTTTTATATGGGGAAACGGCAGCTATAGATGAGGCGCCGGGGAGGCAGAGAAATCATCGATGGGGTCAGGCCGACCGCCAAACACAACGCACGCATCTCAATCTGTCATCCAAATCATTCGAACAGCTGTTCGTTTCTATGATATGATTCCGCTATCTAAGCAGGCCAATACGCAGAAAGGCGGCCAACATGGCGTTCGACTTTAAGAAGGAATGCAAGGAGCTCTACAGACCTGCAAGCAAGCCGAGTATCATAACTGTCCCGCCTATGAGCTACGTTGCCGTTCGCGGAAAGGGCGACCCAAATACCGAAGGTGGCGAGTATCAAAATGCCCTGCCGCTGCTTTACGGCATCGCCTATACCGTCAAGATGTCAAAGAAAGGCTCAAGGAGTATCGAGGGCTATTTCGACTTTGTGGTACCGCCGCTCGAGGGCTTCTGGTGGCAAGACTCCCCGAGCGGCGACATCGATTATGTACGCAAGGACGATTTCAACTTTATCTCGTGTATCCGCCTGCCCGATTTCGTCACCCGAGATGACTTTGACTGGGCAGTCGCGGAAGCCACGAACAAAAAGAAACTGGACTTTTCCGCCGTCGAGCTGCTTAAAGTTGACGAGGGTCTCTGCGTTCAATGCATGCACACCGGGCCCTACGACAACGAACCGGCGACCGTAAACGCTATGCATGAATACACGACCGAGCAGGGCTATGTCCCCGACTTCTCAGATACCCGTTTACATCACGAAATCTATCTCTCCGATCCACGCAAGTGTGCGCCGGAGAAACTAAAGACCGTGGTTCGTCATCCTATCAAGCGCGCTGAATAGCGTGGAGCGTCATTTCACGCGCTAGGTTTTAAGCCAGCCAACCAGCCGCCTCCTAGGCTGTCAAGCAATTATCTTGACGCGGCCCGCCGCATCTTATAAGTTTGTTTTGCTAAAGCTGGAAAGCCTCTCAACGATGCGCAACTCCAGCTCTTTTTCTATCAAGAGAGCAAGTGTCGGAAAACAAAATGTCGGAAAGCAACGTATCGAGCAGAATCAAACGCTTGCTCAACACCTATAGCGGCCTCGTGCTTATGGGTGCCGTCGGAATCCCTATCGGCATTATCGTTGGCGCCATCTGTGCACTCTTTGGACGCGTGCTTCTGGCGATTGGCACCTTCCGCGACGAGCACATCACTCTGCTCCTTCCCCTCCTCGCCCTCATGGGCTTGGCCATCGTATTTGCCTACCGCACTTGGGGCAAGGGCACCGACCGCGGCATGAGCCTGGTATTTGACGTAGGCCACGGGCGCGAAGACGCCATCTCCCCGCGTCTCGTGCCGCTCGTTATGCTGAGCACGTGGGGAACGCACCTCTTTGGCGGCAGCGCGGGACGCGAGGGCGTGGCCGTGCAGATCGGTGCAACCGTCTCACACTGGATCGGCCGGCGTCTACCTTTCCGAAACCCCGGCAACACGTTTTTGCTCATTGGTATGGCCGCTGGCTTTGCCGGGCTCTTTCGAACGCCTCTTGCTGCCACGGTCTTTGCTATCGAAGTACTGGTCGCAGGACGCATGGAATACCGCGCGCTGTTTCCCACGCTTACGGCCTCGCTCGCCGCAAGTATGACCTCCGGCGCCCTGGGACTCGAGAAGTTCGAAGTCGCCGTTGTCGCCTCATACGCGCTTGATCTCCCCGGTCTTGGACGGCTTGCGGTGCTGGGTATCGCGTTTGGCATGGTAGGCGGCGCCTTTGCTTGGTGCCTTGCCCACGCCAAGACCCTTGCGGCGCGACTGCTCCCCAACCCCTATGTACGAATCGCCGTTATGGGCATCGCGCTATCAGCGATTCTGTTCACACTGTGGCAGGGGCGATACTGCGGACTTGGTACCAACCTGATATCGGCAGCGCTCAACGGTGACGGCAAGGACGCCATCATGCCTTGGGACTGGGCGCTCAAATTCGCACTCACCATCGCCACGCTTGCCGCAGGATATCAAGGTGGTGAGGTAACGCCGCTGTTCTCCATCGGAGCAAGCCTGGGTGTCGTGCTCGCCGGAATTCTCGGCATGCCCGTCGAGTTCTGCGCCGCGCTGGGCTACGCCGCCGTCTTTGGCGGCGCCACCAACACGCTGCTCGCGCCAATCCTTATCGGTTGCGAGGTCTTCGGTTTCGGTAATCTGCCGGCGTTCTTCATCGTCTGCGTTGTGGCTTACCTATTCAACATGGATAAGTCCATCTACGCCCTGCAGGAGCGGGCGTAGATGGATGTCCAGGCAGGTGGTCTCAACCGGAAACGGCGTCCCACTCTGAGGCTGTATTCCGGGACACGGTTTCCGCTTGGGACGCCATTCGGAAAGCGCATCCCGCTTTAAAACGGAATTCCGGGACGTAGTTTCCGTCTGAGCCTCCATTCGGAAAGCATGTCCCGTTCTTTCACGGCATCTTGGCTATGCAAAGCGCTCGAGTGTTACTCCTCGTACGCGCCCTCAAGCCGAAGCAGCCACTCCTTGCGATCAAGCCCGCCGGCATATCCGTTAAGCGAGCCGTCGGCCGCCACCACGCGATGGCATGGCACAATAATCGAAACAGGGTTGCGAGCGACCGCGGCCCCCACGGCACGGGGAGACACAACGGGTGTCTCATTTCCCGGCACACGATGTCGAGCCGCAACACGCTGGGCGATCTCGCCATACGTAGCGACCTCGCCACGCGGAATAGAAAGCAGCTCGTACCAAACTTCACGCTGAAACGCCGTGCCAATCAAATGCAACGGCGGCGTAAACCGAGGTTCCTGCCCTGCAAAATAAGCATTCAGCCAAGCCCACGAACGCTCAAGCACCGAAGAAGCCGCACCATTTGCAGGACTCACCGACGACATGCCGCCAGCACCAGAAACTGCATCGGCGCCTTCAACATGTTCAGGATCTTCTTTGAGAAGCGTGGAGCCAAAATGCTCCTGTCCCTCAAACCAAAGCCCCGTCAGACCGCGGCCATCAGCGGCAAGCAAGATTTCGCCCAAAGGCGAAGCAAACGTCGTCGTGACCACCAGCGGCTCCTTTCAAAACTCCGCAACATAATACCGCGAATTGTGCAGACAACCCCAATCGACCCCAAAGTCACCCAAGGCAGCAGGCGCGCAGCGCCGAGGCCGCCGCCGGGACCAGGGCCCGCAACAGCCACGCGCCCCCACATCAGCCCAGCGGCCCCAACCAACAACGGCCCCATCGCAGGTCGCTTGCAGCAGCGTCACCGCAGGCGGGGGCCGGGCTTGGTTTTCAGAACACTCCGCAGACCAGTGTGGCGCCTTGTCCGCGGCTCCGAAGGAGCAGGACAAGGCGCCACACATGGTCGAGGACGTTCTGAAAACCAAGCCCGGCCCCCGCCGGACAGGTCACACTACTCGCAGAGCAGCTTAGCGATCTGGACGGCGTTGGTTGCCGCGCCCTTACGGATTTGGTCGCCGCAGCACCAGAAGGTGATGCCACGCGCGGCCTCGGGGTTCGAGATGTCGCGGCGTACGCGACCGACCCAAATCAGGTCCTGGTCGGAGGTGTCCATCGGCATGGGGAAGCGGTCGTGCGCATCCTCGGCGCTCATGTCGTCAACTAGCTTGACACCCGGAGCGGCAGCCAGCGCGGCACGGGCCTCTTCCACCGTGATGTCGCGCTCGAACTCAAGCGTGATGCTCTCGGAGTGCGAGCGCAGCACGGGCACGCGCACACAGGTGCAGTTCACGCGCAGCTCGGGCAGATGCATGATCTTGCGGCCCTCGTTTTGCAACTTCATCTCCTCGGAGGTAAAGCCCTCCTCCTTGACGCCGCCAATCTGCGGAATCAGGTTGCTCGCCAGCTGGGCGGCAAACGCGCGCGGCTCGGGAATCTCCTCGCCGCGGCCCAGGGCGGCCAGCTGAGCCTCGAGCTCGGCCATGCCGGGAGCGCCAGCGCCCGAAGCCGCCTGATACGTCGACACGATCATGCGCTTCACGCCCGCGAGCTGATGCAACGGCCAGGTGGGGACCAGGCCAATGATGGTCGCGCAGTTGGGGTTGGCAATGAGACCATGATGCCACTTGATGTCGTCGGCGTTAATCTCGGGCACGACCAGTGGCACCTCGGGATCCATGCGGAAGGCATGGCTGTTGTCGACCACGACGGCGCCGCGCTTGACGGCCTCGGGCAGTAGCTCCTTCGCGATATCGTCACCGGCGGCTCCGAGCACAATATCACAGCCCTCAAAGGCCTCGGGGCAAGCCTCTTCGATCACGATCTGCTCACCGCGGAACTCAACGGTCTTGCCCGCGGAACGCGCACTCGCCAGCAGCTTTAGCTTACCGACCGGAAACTCCTGCTCGTTGAGGCACTCAAGCATCTGGGTGCCCACAGCTCCCGTCGCGCCCAAAATAGCAACCGTGTACTGTTTCATTCTTCCCCCTTTAAAGGTTGTGGCTTTTGCCCGCACGCCGAGCAGGCCGATTATTGTTGCCAGTGTATACAAGAACGGGGCAGGCACGAAACCCGCCCCGTCGAAACGAAACCGAAACGAAACGCCCCGCCGTAGATTTTTGAGGCGAGTCCCAAAAATCTAGCGAGATAGCAGCTACTTGTGGAGCGCAGCCAGAGCGGGATCGACCGGCGCGGAAGCCTCCAGGTCGGAGACCTTCACAATGCCGTTCTCATCGGAGAAGGCACGGTAAATGGTCTGAATCGCCAGGTCGAAGTCCTTCTCCTCGACACCGATAATGATGTTGATCTCGTCGCAGCTCTGCGAAATCATGCGCACGCTCACGCCGGCCTGACCAAGCATGCCAAACAGATGGCCCGAGATGCCCGCACGGCCGCGCAGGTTACGACCGACGGTCGCGATAAGCGCCAAGCCCTCGACAACCTCGATCTCGAGCGGCTCGACCTCCTGCTGAATGTCGCCCACGAGCGAGTACAGCGAGTCGTGTACATCCTGCTCCTGCACCACGGCGCCAAAGCGGTCGACACCGGTGGGCATGTGCTCGACGGAAACGTCATAGCGCTCGAAGACCGAGAGCGCACGGCGCATAAAGCCAACACGGGGCTTGGTGCGGTCGCGGGCAACGTTGATGGCGACAAAGCCGCGCTTGCCGGTCACGCCGGTAATGATGGGCTCCGCCTCGCCCTCATCAGCCGTCTCGCTAATGATGGTGCCGGGGTCCTGCGGCGCATTGGTGTTCTTGATGACCAGCGGAATACCGGCCTCACGCACAGGGAACACGGCCTCCTCGTGCAGGACGCTTGCACCCATGTACGAAAGCTCGCGCAGCTCCTCGTAGGTAACGCGGGCGATGGGCTGGGCCTCGGGAACAATACGCGGGTCGGCAGAATAGAAGCCCGAGACGTCGGTCCAGTTCTCGTACAGGTCGGCGCCCAGGCACTTGGCCAGGATCGAGCCGGAAATATCGCCGCCGCCACGGTCGAGCAGCTTGATCTGGCCCTCACGCGTCGCGCCGTAGAAGCCAGGCATAACAAAGCCGCCCTGCTGACCGTACTCCTGCACCAGCTCGGAGGTACGATTCATGCTGAGCGTACCGTCGTGATGGAACGCAACGACCGTCGCGGCGTCCAGGAACGGCAGGCCCAGGTACTCGGCCATCAGGCGAGCGGTAAAGTACTCGCCACGGCTCACGAGCTCCTCGGTAGAGTAGCCGCCCGAGCGGGCGCGCTCGGCAAAGGCCGCAAACTCCTCGCGGATGGGATAGGTGAGCTCCAGCTCGTCAGCGATATCAAAATAGCGCTGGCCAATGTCCTCGAGCAGTTCCTCGCACGACACGTGGTACTTAACGTGCGCGTTAACCAGGTAGAGCAGGTCAGTCACCTTGGTGTCGCCCTTAAAGCGGCGACCGCAGGCAGAAACCACCACAAAACGGCGGGCCGGATCGGCATCGACGATGGCCTTGATCTTTTTGAAGTGTTCGGCGTCGGCGACCGACGAGCCGCCAAACTTGGCAATCTTAATCATGGGCTGGAGGTTACCTTTCTAAAAAGCCTCTGCGAACCTATTTTGCGCGCTCTGATACCATGGTTTCACCGATTGGGACCAAGGCATCCGAGGAGCAGTGTTATATGGGAACTTATCATAGTACACGAGGACGCACTTTATCGTGCTCAAGTAAGGTGGCAATCCGTACCGGCATCGCTCCCGACGGGGGTTTGTTTGTCTCGGACGAGCTCGGCACCCAGCAGGTCGATATCAGCTCGCTTGCAGATAAATCGTACTTTGAAATCGCTCAAGATGTGTTGGGAATGTTACTGAATGATTACACGGCCGAAGAAATTTCGGCGTGTGTCGACGAGGCATACCGCGGCACGTTCGCGAGTGAAGAGGTTACGCCGCTCGTCAAACTCGACGCTGCGCCGGGCGCTGACGCCCCTCAGACCTATGTGATGGAGCTCTTTGGCGGTCCCACGAGCGCCTTCAAGGACGTCGCCCTGCAGATGCTCCCCCGCTTGATGGCCCGCACTTCCGCCAAGGACGGCGGCGCCGAGCGCATCATGATCGTCACCGCCACGTCGGGCGACACAGGCAAGGCAGCACTCGCCGGCTTTGCCGACGCCCCGGGCACGGGCATCACCGTCTTTTATCCCGAGGGCAAGGTCAGCCGCGTGCAGAATCTGCAGATGTCTACGCAGGAGGGCGGCAACGTCGCCGTCTGCGGCATCCGCGGCAACTTCGACGACGCCCAGAGTGCCGTCAAGCGCATCTTTGCCGATAAGGAGCTGGCCGAGCGCCTGGAGGCCGCCGGCACCGTGCTTTCGAGCGCCAACTCCATCAACGTCGGCCGCCTGGTGCCGCAGGTCGTCTACTACTTTGCCGCCTATGCGCAGCTGCTGCGCGCCGGCGCCATCGAGGTCGGCGATGCCGTGGAGTTCTGCGTACCGACCGGCAACTTTGGCGATATCCTGGCCGGCTACTACGCCAAGCGCATGGGTCTGCCCGTCGCCAAACTCATCGTGGCCAGCGACAAGAACAACGTGCTCGCTGACTTCCTGACCACCGGCGTCTACGACCGCAACCGTCCGTTCTTCACGACCATTTCGCCGTCGATGGACATCCTTATTAGCTCTAATCTGGAGCGCATGCTCTACTTCCTGTCCGACGGCGACTGCGAGCTCGTTGCCGGCCTTATGGAGCAGCTTGCCCAGACCGGTCGCTACGAGGTGCCTGCCGAGCTGCTGGCCAAGATCCAGAGCGTATTTGGCTGCGGCTGGGCCAGCGAGGACGAGGTTCGCGCCGCCATCAAGAGCTGCTGGGATGCCAACGGCTACGTGATCGACCCGCACACCGCTTGCGGCTATCACGTCTTTGAGCAGGTCGCCCCCACCGAGGGCGCCAAGGCCCGCGTGCTGCTTTCGACCGCCAGCCCCTACAAGTTCCCGCGCGCCTGCTGCGATGCCCTGGGCCTCGACGTTCCCGAGGACGACTTTGAGGCCATGCGCGTGCTCGAGCAGGCAACCAACACGGTCGCCCCAGCCCAGCTCGCCGAACTCGAGTCCAAGCCCGTCCGCTTCGAAGACGTCTGCGACGTCGATGAGATGGCAAGCTACGTCGAGTCTGCAGCAAAACGAATGAGCACCAACTAGATCCCTTATTAAGCGCCGGCGAAAGCCGGCGCACCTTCTAATTATTTAGCTTTCGGGATGATGACGAGCGTGCGAGCGGGTCTGGCCGTTTAGTTCGTCGCGAGTTCCGCACGAGCCGGAAAGCACTTAATGTGCTTTCCGAGCGAGCCAGGACTGCCCGAGCAGCGAACTAAACGGCCAGACCCGCCCAGGAGGACTCACATGATCAAAATCACCGTCCCAGCAACCAGCGCCAACCTAGGCATCGGCTACGACACCCTCGGCATGGCCGTTAGCCTCTACTCGCACTTCACCTTCGAGCGCGCCGACAAACTCACCATCACGGGCTGCCCCGAGGAATTCCAAAACGAGAACAACCTGGTCTACGTGAGCTTTGTCGATGCACTGGCTGCATGGGACGAGCCGGCTTTTCCCGTTGCCATCGACATCCAGACCGACGTGCCCGTCGCCCGCGGCCTGGGCTCCAGCTCCACCTGCGTCGTCGCCGGCATTATGGCCGCCGCCGCACTGACAGGCCACACCGTCGACCGCGCCGAGCTGGTTCGCATTGCCACCGAAGTCGAGGGCCATCCCGATAACGTCGCCCCCGCTATCCTGGGCGGCGCCGTCTGTTCCTTTACGCCGACCGATTCGCTCCCCCAGTGCCTGCGCTACGAGGTGAGCGATCGCCTGCGTTTTATTACCGTGATTCCGCCCTACGAGGTGCATACGAGCGAGGCGCGCAAGGTTGTGCCGCAGGAGATTCCACTCTCCACCGCCGTGTGGCAGATGGGCCGCATCGCCGGCATGACGCGCGGCTTGGAGACTGGTGACCTCGACCTGATTGCCGCCGCCAATGACGACCGCATCCAGGAACCCTATCGTCGCCGTCTGATTCCCGACTACAACGCCGTGCGCGACACCTGCCTTAACGGCGGCGCCAAGACCATCTGGATCAGCGGCTCGGGCTCGACTCTCATGGCCGTGACTGACGACACCATCGTGGCAAAGTTCCTGCAGGTCAAGCTGCGCGAGCAGTTCCCTAAGTGTGATACGCATATTCTGACGTGCGACACGGAAGGCGCCCAGATCGAATACCTGTAGTCGCCGTCCCGTATACTCGCCGGGGAGGCCAGGGGGCTTTGCCCCCAAATCGTCCTCGGACATGGCAGGACCCCCGCTGCGCACTTCGTGCGGCGGGGGTCCTGCCGTCCTGCGGAAAGATTTGGGGGCAAAGCCCCCTGGCCTCCCCTATGTTAACTTCGCCGGCGGCGGCTACAGGGACCTACGCTCTGGAAAGTCGCCGGGCTGATAGTTTGGCTTTTTATTGGTAGGGGCTCTTGCTAGGCTGGAGCACTTCCTAGAGGCGGGCATCGGCTGCGTGCCTGGTTTAGGCGGCGCTGGTTTCTTTGTATTCGAAGACTGGCTCTAGGAGGTCTTCGATGTTGCAGTGTAGGGCTTTTGCTATATCCCTTACGGTTGTTACCGAGGCTTCGTTGATGTTTCTCTGGCGTTGTTCGTACATTTGGATTGAGCGGAGGGACACGCCCGATTCGTATGCCAGGTCTTGTTGGGTTTTCTTAAGCTTCTTTCTTGCTAACGCAAGTTTGGTTTGCCTGGACGCTTTTTTCGCCATATCGCAGACGAGGCGAGCCACGCGTTCCTCCGAGGCTTCATGCCAGGGATAGTACAGACTGCGCAGTGCGTCAAACGGAACGACATGCAGCAGGTCTTCGAAAGACTCCCCTAAACGCCACTGCAGATATGCCAGTATCCAGCCTGTCCAATACTCTGGCGTCTTCTCAAAACGATAGGTGCGATCCGGTATAGACCCGCTCTGATAGCCGGACCTTTCAGCGATAAGCGCGAACAGCTCAACGCCCGATTTTCCCGATACGACCCATGCGTTGCCGCGTTCGAACTCGCGAGCTACGCCGCTCAGGCAAAAGAGTTCAGCAACTTCCGATCCTTCTGCTCCATAATCGTTAACGGCATAGTCAAAGCAGTCGCCGAGGTTGTTCATTGCATCCTCGAGGTAGTAGACGGGGTATGTCCTACTCGGCCCACAATCCGTTAACTCTTGGATCATTTAAATCAACCCTCCCTGCCATTAAATCCCTAATGTCGATACCTTCGGAATCGAACCCGTTAACCGTATCCAAGTATTTGCGTCGAGCATTCTGCTCTCGCTCAAAACGCTTGGGATAAAACTCAGACCCCAAAGCCTGCTTCCAATCGCAGAATCTAATCGCCGAAAATGCGCACTCGCTCATAAGAGCATATTGGATACCCAAATCACCCAAGCGCATGATACGTTGCAGCTGCCTGAGCGAGATCATGCCGCTGACAAACTGTCTTGCAAACGAAAAATAGGAGTCGTCGGCGCGATAACCTCGAATTACGTCATAGGGAGAAATATCAATCAGGCAGTTATCCAGCAGATAGCGAAGTCCTTCGCGCGCCAGCGGTGTCGAAACATTGAACTCCCTATTGTTAGCCAAAATCGCAAGCCAATTGAGAATTGAAAACTCCCCGGACTCCAAATCCAAGACTGCGAGACCATCCATATCGAGCTCATATCGATTTGCAATGCCATCAGACTCAGTCCGACATGCCCACTCCATTGCCATTTCCTCATGTGGCGTGCAATAAAACCCACACCCATAGTCATTGAATTGTCTGCATTTATCCAACGACGGATGCTCGACAACAACCTCCGACCCGTGCCAAAGCTCCATATCGACCTCCAAACAAAAATATCACCCCAGTGATAGTGTACCAATAACTATCACTGGGGTGATATAGATAGATGCAAACTATTGCCTGCCAAGAACCCTTACTAGAGGCAAGCCTCGGCGATGCGCTTTTTGAGTTCGTCGATGCCGGTGCCGGTCTGGGAGCTTGTGATGATTACGTTCTCGGCCGGAACGTTGAGCTGCTTTTTGATGGCTGCTGCCTGGCGGGCCTGCTGGGTGCGACTGAGCTTGTCGGCCTTGGTGAGGCAGACGATAAAGTTGAACTCATTGCCCTGCAGGTAGTCGATCATGTCATGATCGAGCTTGCTGGGATCGTGACGAATGTCCACCAGCGAGACGACCAAGTTAAAGCTGCGCTCGGAGTCGAAAAAGTCGCCGATAAGCTCGGCCCAGCGGTCGCGCTCGGCCTTGGAGCGACGGGCGAAACCGTAACCCGGCAGGTCCACGAAATGCACGTCGTCGGCCTCAAAGAAGTTGATGTTGCTCGTCTTGCCCGGCGTACTGGAAACCTTGACTAGGTTCTTGCGGCCAAATAGCTTGTTCATAATCGACGACTTGCCCACGTTGGAGCGGCCGACGAAGCTCACCTCGGGGCAGGTGGACTCGGGAATCTGCGAAACCTTGCCATAGCTGGCAACGAACTTGGCAAGCTGGTAGTTAATTGAATCGGCCATGGACACTCCTTGGTCGTAGGTTCTTACAAAAGAGCGCGCTAATAGGTAGCAGCGATACGGCGAACGATATCGAGCGTAATGCCACTCGCGGTACGAGCATACTCGAACAGATCGAACTCGCGGTCGCAAATCGCATCGTACGCCTCGTCACAATTATCGCTGATAGCGCGCAGCACCAGGCAATCGACACCATTTTTGGTTGCGACATGGGCAATTGCCGCGCCCTCCATGCCAACACAATCGGCATGCGTCGCCTCGATAGCGTCGTTGCGCATGGCGGCGCCCGTCACAAAGCGGTTACCCGTGGCAATCGTGCCGACCAGGAACTGCTTTGTGCCCTCGTTCGAGGCGGCTGCATTTGTCGAAGCGTTGACAAAGCCACGCTCAGCAAGCACATCGGCAGCAATATCGACCAGCGCAGGCGTCGAGCCAAACTCCTCGAGCCCCGGTGCAGACTCGGCGATAAGCGCGGTATCGGTATCCAGATAGCGTAGGCATTTGCCGATAACCACGTCGTCGATATGGAGCTTAGGGTTCAAACCGCCCGCGATACCCGAGAGCACAACGGCCTGCGGGGCATATTTACTAATGAGATGCTGTGTTGCGGCGGCGGCATTCACCGTGCCCATACCCGCCGTTGTGGCAACAACTGTCAGGCCGTCGAGCCCGCCGGTCACAACGTTCAAGCCCGCCTCCTGTACCATGCAAGCGTTACTCAACTCTTCCTTAATCTGCATGATCTCTTTTTCGAGTGCGCCGATAATCGCGATTGTAGCCATGCCATTCCCCAAACCTATACGAAATTCTCAACCACGGTATGGTACCAGCATTTTGTTTGACCTCGTCAAACGAACACGCTAGGCCAGCGCAGCTCGCGTATCAAACAGAGCCTTTGCAATCGCAGCCGTAACCTCGCTCGAGCGGTCGCTCCACGGCATCGATGTCATGATGCTCATGACATAGGTACGGCCATCGATGTCGATAAGGCCCGCATCGCATGTCGAATAGCAACCATCCTCGCTAATCCAGCCTGCCTTGTTGCGCACCAAGGCTTGGTCGTCCGCAATGCCGTCACGAATAAACGATCGGGCCGTAGAGGCCAGAAGGCCCGACAGCCATTGTGACGTCTCGGTATCATGGCTCAGATACTCGCTCATCTCGCACCACAACTTGGCCGAGGTGCGCGGGCAATAAGTGGGAAAATCACTCATCGGATCGAGTGCGGTATCGTAATCGACGCCAAGACCGAAAATCCAATCCTCGTAACCGACACGGTCAAACGCCGCACGCAACGCGATAAACGAATCGTTGTCCGAATTAACGACCGCGGCCTCGATCAGGTCGCGCACCGTCTGCCAGCCCATGTTGTAGCCGCCATAGGTGCCAAGGGAATCATCGAGTGAGACCTGGCCCGTCTCGACCAGAGATTCGCAGATGTACAGCGCATAGAGTGCCTTGTAGCTACTCGCACCGTACACCTCGGCGTCCGCGTTATACGTCACGCCCTTGCCGCTCGATAGGTCGTAGAACACTACGCCCACATCGCCCAGCTCCTGCGCCTGACTCAGGGCATCTTGGAGCGCGGCGAGGCTCTCATCCTCCAGGGCGGGGATCTGGTCATCAACCAGTGAGAAGGTCTGCACGGTATCGCCTGAGGGAATATCGTTAAAGTCCGCCTTCGAAAGCCTCGTCTTGAGGCTCGCTGTCGACAGGGTTTGACTTGCGGTGGCTTTAGATTCAGAGACCTTTTTGTTTTGCGTCTGTACCGTTGACGCATCTGAGTGTGCCATTCGCTCCGACGCGTAGGTTTTGGCGGTAATTCCGAGGATAATAACCGTCAACGTCAGCATCCCAATGGCGGCGATCTTCGTCACGCGGATGCGAGCGCCAGCAAGGCCACGCGAAGACGTGCCCTTCGTCTCATATCTGCTGCTATGCTGCGGCACATACTCGTCCCGCGATGCGTTGTTTCGCACGTGGTCTCCTGACTGCTACCGTTCATATACGAGCAACATAATACCGAGCAGGCATTTCTTTCCAAAGATATTCAGCGGCGTTTAAGGTGTCTCTAAAGAAACCACAAGCGTATTTATCCAAATGGCACGATTCTGTTGCGCATCTCCGCCCAAAACGCAGTGTTGCGGTGGAATAGTTCCTGTTTGGGCGGCATAAGCCGAAAAACAAGAACTATTCCACCGCAACTTGACGGAGCTCTTTGGCAATCAACTTGGTGCCCGGGGGCACTCATTTAAGTCTGTCCCAAATGAGTGCCCTTGGGGGCGAAAATGGCTCGCTAGCCGATAGCGTTTTTGAGTTCCGCGCGGCGCTTTTTCATGCCCATCATGACGGCGTTGCGTAGCTCGGGCATGCGCGCGGTATCCATCTGGGGAACGCCCTCGAGCTTATAGGGAATCCCCAGCTGCTCATACTTGACGACGCCCATCGTGTGATACGGCAGCATCTCCAGGCCCACCACGTTATGCCACGGGGCAATCAGACGACCGAGTGCCTCGCACTCCTCAACCGTATCGGTAATGCCGGGCACCACCACGTGGCGGATAACAACCTTAATCTTGCGACGCGCGAGCTCATCACCAAACGCCAGAATGCGTGCGGGATCGCAACCGGTCAGCTTTTTATGCTCGACGGGATCGGCGTGTTTAATGTCAAGCAGCACCATGTCGGTCTCGTTGAGTACGGCATCGAACTTCTCGGGATGCGCGGGATCGAACGCATAGCCGCAGCTATCCAAGCAGGTATGCACGCGACCATCGGGGTTATTGTGCATGGCGCGGAACAGGTCGGCTAAAAACGCGGGCTGCAGGAGCGGCTCGCCGCCGGATACCGTAATACCACCGCTGCGGTAAAACTCATGGTTGCTCTGGAACTCGTCCATCAGGTGCTCGACGGTCACCATGGTACCGCCGTTAACCGACCAGGTATCGGGGTTGTGGCAATACGCACAGCGCATGGGGCAGCCCTGAACAAACACCACAAAGCGGATGCCAGGTCCATCGACCGTTCCCATCGTCTCAATCGAATGTACGCGGCCCAGGGCAAACGCAGAGTCCTCGGGACGAGCGTCCACACCCTCGAGCGTCATCTCAGCCATTCCCGCTACCTTGCCTCTCATTGGTTTTAGCTACATAAATGCCAGAGTCATTCTAGCCTATACGTTTGCGTTTAAACGTCTCGGGCTAGAATGGCACGTTTTAATCTATCCCCCATTACCGTGAAGGGAGCCCATGTCGAGATGTGAAGCCGAAGAATGCTCGCCTACAGCCTTTACGCCTTAAGCGTGAGCACCACACCGAAGGCGGTCGGGCCGCAATGGCTCGAGATGACACCGCCGACCTGAGTCCAGGTAACGTCCTTAAAGCCCAGGTCGTGCGCATAGACTTCCATGTCGTCGCGCAGCTCCTCGGAAAGGCCTACCGAATACGCCAGGCCAATGTGCGAGTAGTCAATCTCGCCCTTCGCAACCATGTGGTCAATAAAGGCGCGGGCGCACTTGAGCATAGAGCCGCGGAACTTCTTGGTCGCCACAAACTTACCGCCCGTTACTTCAATGCAGGGCTTAATCTTGAGCAGGTGGGCGCCAAGGAACGCGACGTTGGACAGACGACCGCCCGCCTTAAGAAAGGCCAGGTCGGTAGGAACAAAGCCCAGCAGCACGCGGTCCATGACGGAGTTCGTAAATGCAAAGATCTCGTCGACGGTGGCGTCGGGGTGAGCCTCGATGTATTTGGCGGTCTCGACGGCAACGAGCGACTGGCCCACCGAGACAAAACGCGTATCCATGGAGAATACGTAGTCGCGGCCCTTAGCCGCAATCTTGGAGGACTGATGCGAGCAAGTCGTGACTTCGGAGTACGCAAGATGCAGAATGGTCGCATCGGGCTGCTCGGCATGGATACGGTCATATACGTGCGCAAAATCTGCAGGCGCGCAGCCGCTGGTCTTGGGCATTACGCCAAACTCGTTGCAGCGCGAGTAAATCTCGAGTGGATCGATGGAGCCGTCCTCGACGGTCTCGTCACCAATCGTGACATGCATGGGCACGCGCACGATGCCGTAGCGCTCGCAGAGCTCCGGCGTCACATCCGACCCAGACTCAACCACGATTACGTACTTGCCCATTCTTATCACGACCCATCTCGACATTGGCTTTTCAATACATGGCACGCGCCGCCGCACTGTTGCACAACGGCGTCCAAGCGCCAAAGAGACGCCGCCCCTTGCGCACAACAAAGGACAGCGTCTCCCTGGAAAACTCCGTGCTAACCTGAGATTCTACACGGTTTATTACTAAGTGTTACTTACTCCGCAAACGGTCGCTATACGCGATAAACGGTAGTTGGCCGCGGCAACTGCGATTCATTTCGCCCAGCAAGTCCAATCGTGCCCCATGCACGGTTAATGCACGAGGCGGTAGAAATTCATCGATGCCGCACCCTCGGCATGCAACCCCATCGCCGAAACCGCCGGCGAATAGGTACGGCTCGTAAGTGCCGCCTCGCCGCCATTTGCAAAAATCTCGACAATCGTAGTGTCCGAAAGCACGCGCAGGTCGCGAAGCTCGCTGAGCTCGATCGACCTCTGGTCGCGCCCATAGCCTTCGTCACCCATGTCGAGGGTAAGCATCCCGCCTGCATAGCGCACAAAGACACCCTTGCGGATTTCGAGCTCGACCATCTTGGTGCCCTCACAGGAAACCACAAGATCAAACAGGCGGCCCGGCTCCTCAACGGTTTCACCGCCTGTCGCGCGAACGCAGTCGCCGCGCATCCTCTCAATCTCGTGCGCCGGCTGCTGGCAGAGCTTACCATCGCGCATGCTCAGCTCTCGCGGCACCGTCAACGCGCACTGCCACCCGCGCGCCACCGTCGGGTTTTCCGCCGTCGCATCGGGGCAACCCGACCATCCGATCATCAAACGCCGGCCTGCAGCATCCTCAAAGGACTGCGGAGCATAGAAATCAAAACCGGCATCGACCATCGGGGGCATGCCCTGCCTGACGATTTTAAAGCTCGGCGCCTCCCAATCGGCCTCGATGGGAAACCACACGCACTGATGCGGATTGCGGTAACGCCAACCATCGGCAGGCACACCCTGCGGACAGCAAACGAGAATAAGCTCACCATCGAGCTCAAACAGATCGGGGCACTCCCACATAAAGCCAAACTTCTCGCCCAGCTCAATGCGCGTCGCATAGCTCCAGTCCTCTAGATCGCGCGAGGTATAGACAAGCACGCAGCCACGGTCGTCTTTCGTGCGAGCGCCCAGAACCATGTAGTAGATACCGTCGTGTTCAAGGATCTTGGGGTCGCGCACATGCGTACCGATATCGTCGGGGTAATCGACCGGTCCAACAGCTATGCGCTTCTCGCCCAATTCGTCGGGATTCTCGGCAACCATATGAATCTGGTTTTGCTCACGGCCCGTCAACACGTAGTCGTAATCATCGCGGTCAAAATGCTTGACGTTGCCGGTATAGAAGTAGTGAATCTTGCCATCGCGTACAAAGGCAGAACCAGAATACGCTCCGCTCGAATCCAAATCGGAATCGGGGAACAGCACAGGGCCGTGATTCTCGTACGTCACAAAATCCTTTGTCGTCAGATGGTTCCAAAGCACTGGCCCGCCATGCGCAGCATCGAACGGATCGTATTGATGATAGATGTGATACGTATCACCAATCTGAACCAAACCGTTGGGGTCGTTGAGCCAGCCAAGCTCAGGCTCCACATGGAACAGGAGCCTATCGGGGTCGGACGCGATGCGACCCGCCGTCTCATCCTGTCCGGCGCGCCACTGCTCATAGTCCGCGCGTGTCACCTTATTGTTTTGATTAAACATCGCCATTGACCTTCTCGTCTATAGGGAAGGACGCCCGACTCACACGAGCCGAACGCCCTTCCTCAAATGGACTTATCCGCACATTACACTGAATGGCTCAACTAGAAGCTGACATCGAAGCCTGCGCCAGCGCCCTCTTCATCGGTGGTCGGAACGCCCTTTGCCTTGTTGTAGGCAAAGATCAAGACGATCGGCACGATAAAGGCGATGAGATTGCCAGCCACATACCACACGAGAGTCTCGGGCGTGACGATGAGCAGGCCAAGCACGCCGGTCAGACCCTGACCGATAGCGCGCACCTCAAAGAGCTTGACGAAGGCACCGCCGCAGCCTGCACCGATGCATGCGCAGATGAACGGAATGATCGAATAGCGCATGTTTGCAGCAAAGATAGCGGGCTCGGAGATTCCGACCAGCGTCGGGATAAAGGACGACATGCAGATGTTGCGCTCTTTGGAGTGCTTCTTGTGAATGAGGTACATACCGATGGCGCCGCCGCCCTGGGCGATGATGGAAACCGACCAGATGGCCTGGATGTAGTTGAAGCCAGTCGTGGCAACAAGGTTTGCCTCGATACCCTGGATGAACTGATGCGTACCGGTAACGACGAGCGGCTGCAGGAACGCGGCGAAGACAAAGGCACCAAAGACGCCCATCCTGTTGTACAGGATATCGATTACGCCGGCGAGGACGTCACCGATCAGGTTACCGAGCGGGCCGAACACGGTGAACAGGGCGACGTTAGCAAGAATCAGGGTAACGGTCGGGACAAAGACGAACGAAACGACCTCGGGGATGTACTTCTGGGCAATCTTTTCGACCTTGGCCATAAACCAGGCGGTCAGAATTGCAGGGAACACGCCGCCCTGGAAAGCAACCATGGGAATGGAGAGCGGACCAAAGTTCCAGTACTCAGCACCCGTCGGGTCCATAACGAACGTGTTGCGGTTCATAAGGCTCGGGTGAACCATGACGATACCGACGAGGATGCCCAGGATCGGGTTACCGCCAAAACGCTTGACTGCGCTGTACATAACCAGGACAGGCAGGTAGTCGAACGTGGTGGCGATAATGGCAAAGAAGCTTGCGAGGTTCTTGAGGAACTCGCTGTGATCGGCGAGGCTGCCCTCCATGCCAAAGAGGCCGTTGGCAACGATCAGCGACTTAAGGCCGATGATGATTGCAGCGCCGACGAAGGCGGGAATGATGGGGATAAAGATGTCCGAGAATACCTTGAGGACCGAGAAGAACTTGCCCTTCTTGTCCGCCTCGGCGCCCTTGACCTCGGAAGCGCTGATCTCCTTAACGCCCGTCAGAGCCATAAACTCATCGTAAACCTTGTTGACGGTACCGGTACCGAAGATGATCATGAGCTGGCCGCTGTTGTACAGCACGCCCTTGACGCCATCGATGTTCTCGAGCTCGGCCTTGTTGTATTTGCTCGTATCCTTGAGCACCAGACGCAGACGGGTCACGCAATGCGTGGCGCCCTCGATGTTCTCCAGTCCGCCGACGTTGTCGACGACTTGCTGGGACACTGCCTTGTAGTCCATGTTCCTCTCCATTCCTTTTCTAAATCATAAAACGGTTCGTTGCCGCTACAGAGACGCGATCGTTGCGTTTGCGCACTTGAGCGCACCGTCGGTGACGGTAAGCGCCACACCCTGGCCCTGCTTGTTGCAGAAGCGAGCATTGAGCGCGACATCATCGACAAAGATGGTCGCGATGTCGTCGTCGACGACCAGACGCACATGGTGAGTGCCCTCGCCCTTAAAGAACAACGGACGCTCGAGGCCCATGTTGTTGACCTGGAACCACGGGTACTGGGGAGCCGGCGTGAACTCGAGCTTGCCCTCGCGCAGGTTGGCGCGGAACTCATAGGCAAGACCGGTCTCGGCGTCCTCAGCGAACTTGACCGAGAAGCCGGCAGCGTTACCGCCGAGCTCAATGTCGGCATCGAGCAAGTAGGTGGAGCCGGCATCCGCGGCGAGCACCTGCTCGACCTTGCCCGACTCGCAGGAAAGCTCAAAGGTCTCGACAGCCTTGCCCTCGCCAAAGGCGCCAAGCATGCTGTCGGGGAGCTTGGTGCCGAGCGTTCCGTCGGCACGCTGAACGATCTCGAGGGGCATAAAGGTGCCACCCCATAGGTAAGAGCTGGGGTCGCCGCCCTCGTCACGCGTAGGAACCCAACCAAAGAGAACGCGACGCTCGCCATCGAATGCGGTGCGAGCGGCGTAGTACGCGCGGCCGTCGAAGGAGTCGTCAGCGGGGGTAATCCAAGGACCGTTGATGGACTTGGACATGCGGTAACGGGTCTTGTTGCCGTCGCTGTACTCGGAAAAGACGAGGTACCACCAGTCGCCCATCTTAAAGAGATCAGGCATCTCAAACATGGTGTACAGGCCCGGGTTCCACCAGTCGCCCTGGAACTCCCAGTTGGTCAGATCCTTGGAGGTGAACTTGACCAGGCGGCCGGTCATCAGACGCTTGTCCTCGCCCACACGCGTGCCGAGGATGAGCATGTACTCTTCGTTCTCCTCATCCCAAAGCACAAAGGGATCGCGCCAGTTGCGGTCATCGTAACCCTCCTGGGGCGGAAGCAGCGTCTCGGCGATGTTCTTCTCCCACTTGACGGCGTCGTCGCTCGTTGCATGAAGAAGAACCTGCTTCATCAAACGTGCGCGGACCTTATCGCGATTGCAACCAGTGTAGAGCGCATGGTACTTGTCGCCCACCTTAAACACCGTGCCGGCATAAATGTACTGGTCGACTTCCTCGTCGCCGCCGCGCTCAAGGCTCTCGCCAAAGTCCTTGTAATTGACGAAATCCTTGGTCGTAGCGAGTGCCCAGCCAAACGGCTCTCCGAAAGGTTCGGGGTTACGCGTGTCACGCTGATGATAGAGATAGAACGTGCCGTCCTCGCCGTACGGCATGATGTCGCCTACCCAAATTCCCTCAGGCTGGTAATACACCTTGTGCATCCGAGACTTCCTTTCCACGACATACTAACTCGGTACAATGGCAAGATATGTCAATCGTTTTCATATGTCAAACGTTTTCACACCAATACGTCTTTTCGCAGTTCCAGTCGTCGGCAAACGGTTGACATATGCCGGTGAACGGTCATCAGAGGCGTTTGAGGAATTCTTTTGGCACGGGATGAACTATGCGGTTTTGCCCTCAATGAGTTCAACGGGGAGCTTGATATTCGATTCGGGATTATCGCCGTTAATAAGAGCGATGATGGATTGCGCCGCGAGCTCTCCGATGCGATCGATATCTTGACGTACGGTTGTTAAGTCAGGCATAAACGTCATAGTTCGGCGGGCACCATCCGCGCCCACGACCTTAATATCGTCTGGAGCGCTCAAGCCGCGCTGCTTCATCACGTTGAGACAGATGGCCGCCATCGTATCGTCTCCCGCAAAGATGCCGTCAATATCGGGGTTCTCATCGAGGATCTTCGCAACGACCGCGCCCTTTTCGTCGTCGGGCTTAACGAACTCAACCTCACGGACAAGCGCGGACAAACCGGCCTGCTCAACAACATCGAGGTAGGCATCGGTACGCTTATTGGCAGGCATGCGCATGCGGCTATTGCTGCGCAGGCACAGGATACGCCTGCAGCCGTCATCAATCAGACGGCGCGTGGCGAGCTCGCCAATGCCATAGCTGTCACTTGCAATCTGGACAGAGCCCTCGCCAAGATCGCAGTCGATGCCAACCAGGCTCAAGCCCATCTCGGCATATGCCTCGGCACCGATATTGAGGGAGTTAACGATGACGCCGTCGACCATATTGCGGCGGAGCATGTCAATATAGGAACGCTCAAGATCGGGTCGATTGGCGCTGTTGCACAGCAACATCTTAAAGCCGTTTTCCGCTAACGTGCGCTCGACCGCCTGCACAACCTGAGCATGGAACGGGCTGCTCACAAAGGGAACGATCATACCGATAAGATTCAGGCGACCGTTGAGCATGGCACGGGCGATATCGTTGGGCGTATAGTTGATGCGCTCCATCGCGGCATGGACCTTATTGCGGGTCTCTTGGCTAATATAGCCGCGATTATTAAGCACGCGAGATACCGTAGTAGGCGAAACCCCCGCCACCGCTGCAACTTCCTTGATGCCAGGCTTAGCAGAATCCTTAGAACGAGCGCCCTCGCGAGCCATAGCACCCTCCCCCATCAACATGTCAAACGTTTACATACGAACAAAGCATACCCCAACAACAGCGGGAAGACGGTAACAGCACAAGTAAGTAAACGACTCATCCAAATAATTAGGAGAGTTCCGCCTAAAGGGTGACTACACAGGACCCCCGCCGGGCCGCTTTGGGTTACTTTCCAAAACATTTCCGCAGGACGCAAAGGGCTCCGCC
>URPB01000008.1:0-34360 GCA_900549575.1 uncultured Collinsella sp. | reverse complement strand
ACAAATCCAAGTTAGACCATTTCAAATGGTTCGATGTCTGCCCGGATGCGACACAGCTTGTGTGTCCATCCTCGCAGTATCCGGTTCTCAAGGTGCACGCCCCGCGGCTGATCCGGTCCGACCGGGCCGCGCGGCAAGGAGATATATTGCCAGACCGGAGGGGCCCCGTGGGCGGGAATCGCGCACTCCATAATTTGTTCACAAACGAATATGTCCCTCAGTCGCGTCCCTGAGGTTATAACTGAAGCATTGGCTTCTGATATTGGCGATGACCAGCTGTTTTATGAGTATTGAGACATCGGTCATCTCTGGAGCGCTACTTTACCCCAAAGGCATCAGCTATTTGTTTCCCATCGGTAAAAGGCGGGTTTTGTTCGCCAAGCGTTCTTATATATAGATAGATACGGGTTCGAACCCATGAAAGGGCGACAAAAAAAGACAGCCAACCGAAGTTGACCGCTTTCTATTCTATGCTGGAGCATCCAGAGGGTGCTTCCGAACTCGTTTTCTCGCTGCCATTCATGCTTTCGAAGCATCTTTCGACCTTCGCAGTCTCATGTTTTGAGGATCTGCCGTGTTTATCACTGTTATCAATGAGTGTGTGGAAGTGATCCTCATACAGATTCATGCGATCCGCCAGAGAACTGAGAAGCATCTTTCTGCAGCCCTCGTTGTCTATCCTCGCATCTCTCAGGTCTTCCGGAAATTCACAAGCAGTCTTAGGGTCAATTTGTTTCTGCTTTCAGAGACTTGTTTGAGAGTTTTTAAAGACAGTTCAAAACAATAAGCGAGACACCATAAAGCAGAGCAAGATGTGCCGGATAGAAAATGTAGAAGAAATATTTCAGCTTCAGCCCTCGCTTGCCATTATAAAGATTGATAAGCAACAACGAAATTATCGCGGCAGCAACATCAGGATTAAAAATATTAGCTGTAGTGAACTCAAATCCGCCGCCAATTATATGGCATGACGAAAGGAGCACTGCACATACTGCAGCAAAGAACATCTTAGCTTTGCTGTCGTGGAATAAATAGAATGCAGCCACAAGCAGAATGCCATACGCACCGCCATCCAGCTTAGTGTATTCAGCTGCCAGTGCTGTCAAAACAATCAGAGCAATTTCTGCAATGTGCCTCTTCCATTTTGAAAGACTTTGTATCTTTTCCAGAATAATCAAAAAGACCAAGGAAAGCAGGAGCTCATACATAACATTCTGTTGCCGAAGGTCAAATAGCTGCCCGGTTTGAACGAAATCGTATATGGGCTCCGCAATGATTGCGAAGACAAGCATATTTCGCAGGTACTTCTTTATGTCATGAGTGTGCAAAAATCCCTCAACTATCAAAAAGCAAAATAAGGGAAATGCAATTCTGCCAAGAACATGAAGCACATCCGAAGCCTCGCTTAGAATCGCCCACTGTTCGTCTGATATCTGATTGTACGATGCGTGAGTCATGATTCCATTGGTCAGGACGATCCTGCTTACATGATCGAGAACCATCGAGATGGCCGCTATTATCTTTAATGTGCTGCCGCTAATTCCGTATCTATCTGTTTTCATTTCTTTTTCCTTTCTTTGGGTGGGCCGTCAGGGGTTCAGCCTGCTTCGCAGGCGGCCGCTGCGGCGCTTTCGCGCCTTGCGCGCTGCGCTGGCAAACGCTCGCGCGTTTACTCAGCTCCGCGCCCTTTCGGGTTCGAACCCGCGTCGCGGCAACAAAAAAGCGGCCGGCATCCGCCAGTCGCTTTTCCATTCTATGGTGGGCCGTCAGGGGTTCGAACCCTGGACCTTGGGATTAAAAGTCCCCTGCTCTGCCAGCTGAGCTAACGGCCCGCGGGTGGCATTGTACCACGGTCTGGGACTATTCCCAACTCCATTGGCCGTTCTGGAAAATCACAACTTCACGTCCATCAGGCGTAATGCCCGTAATATCGATGTCGTCCGTGCCAATCATAAAATCGACGTGCGTGCTCGAGACGTTAACGCCATGCTCCAGGAGCTCTTCCTTGGACATGTCATACCCACCCTCGATGCATTCGGGGAAACCGACACCTAGCGCGAGATGGCAGCTAGCGTTCTCGTCATAGAGCGTATCGTAGAACAGTACGCCACTTTCGCGGATCGGCGTGTTCTTGGAGATGAGCGCGACCTCTCCCAGGTGAGCAGCGCCCTCGTCAGTATCGATGATGCTTGCGAGCGTTGCCTTGCCCACACGGGCATCGTAGTCCACTACGCGGCCGCCCTCGAACTTAATCCAAAAATCGTCGACCTTATTGCCATGGTGGATGAGCGGCATGGCCGAGTACACGATACCGTCGGCGCGCATGCGATCGGGCGAAGTGAAGACTTCCTCGGTGGGAATGTTGGGGAAGAAGGGGTGCCCTTCGGGCGTCTTGCCCTTGCCGCCGGCCCACTCGTGACCTTTCGTCATGCCAATCGTCAGATCGGTTCCATTTGCCGCGGCGTAATGCAGGTAGTCGAAACGATTGTCGTTCAGAAAACGCAGGTTCTTTTCGAATGCGGCGTCATGGAGTTCCCAGTCGCTCTCTGGGTCCTGGCCATCGGCGCGCGCGGTGTGCAGAATCGCATTCCACAGCTTATAGATTGCAACCTCATCGGCGTCTCCCGGGAACACCTCGTGCGCCCAAGCCACGACCGGAGCGCCGGCGATGCACCACGGATTGATGTTGTAATCCAGTCCACGGCGGAAAACTTTGCATTGCGTATTCCTCGCCTTGGATGCCGCGGCCGGCTTGGCTGGATCGATGCCCTTGAGGGCCGCAGGATCCGCCCCCTCGATAAAGACAAAGCAGGCACCATCCTGGGCCAGGGAATCCAGCTGCATGCGCTTCCACTCGGGCGTCTGCTCAAAATAGCTTTTATCGACATGCTCGTACGTGAGCCTCGTCACGGCATCATCGGCCCAAATGACCGTCACGTGGCCAGCGCCGGCGGCATAAGCCTCCGCGACCACCACGCGGGCAAAAGGCGCGCACTCGACCGGAGACTGAACGACAACCTCCTGGCCGGGCTTGACGTTTACGCCCTTGCGGACAACCAGACGCGCATAGTTTTTAATCTTGGGCTCCAGGGCCTTCATGCCCTCCAGAGCTTCTTCGACCGTCAGGGCAGCTCGAATCATGTGCCACTCCATCTATCTATAGAACAGTAAAAAGCGCGCCGCAAAAACGACGCGCCTTATATCTTAGCGATAAGTATGCATGCAAACGCTATTTCTTCTTGGAGTCCTTTTTGTCCTCCTCGGCAGCCGCGCGCTCAATAAGAGCGTTGAGCTTGTTCTCGGACATGCCCTCGGCCTGCGTGCGGTACATGTTACGCAGGGGACGAATACGAACGAAGTCGTAAATAAAGTCACCCAAAATGACGACGTAGGACAAAACGATGCCGACCATCTGGACAGGGCTGGACACCATGCCAGCGGGAGCGAAGTAGAGCGAAGCCCAAATTGCCACGACGAGTACCATGCCGATAGTAAGCACGGCCCACCAGATACGACGGCGCTTGGTGTAGTCCTCATCCTGCTTGAGAAGGATATTCGACACCGTGTAGATGCGGTCCTCCTTGGCGCGCTGCTTAGCCTTGCGGGCGCGCTTCTCCTCTTTAGAGAGGCCCTCGAGATTCTCGCCCTTCTCGAGCTCTTTGCGGCGTGCCTTAGACGAAGCCGGCACGACGCGGACAGAGCTCGCTGCCTGACGGGCGGGCTTGGCGGATGCAGCGGACTTGCGCGCAACCCCGGTAACCTCGTGGGATTGCGTGCGCTTGTTCGTGGCGCTACGGGTACTCACTTATGCGTTCTCCTTCATGCTTGTGAACTGGGAGCCCGTGATGATCTGGAAGGCCTCGCGATAGCGCTCGGACGTGCCATCGATGACCTCGGCGGGCAGGTGCGGGGTCTCCCCCGTCATATCCCAGTTGGCTTTGAGCCAATTGCGGACGAATTGCTTGTCGTAGCTGGGCTGAATCTTGCCCTCCTCGTAGCTGGCGGCAGGCCAGAAACGGCTGGAGTCGGGCGTGAGGCACTCGTCGATCAGCGTAACCTTGCCATCGATGACACCGAACTCGAACTTGGTGTCGGCAATGATGATGCCACGGGTCGCTGCATACTCGGCGGCAGCCTTGTAGATCTTGAGGGAAAGGTCGCGAATCTGCGTGGCGATGTCCTCGCCCACGATCTCGCAGCAACGCTCGAACGAGATGTTCTCGTCGTGGTCACCGATCTCGGCCTTCGTGGACGGCGTAAACAGCGGCTCGGGAAGCTTGGAAGCCTCGGTCAGGCCCTCAGGCAGCTGGATGCCGCAGACGGTGCCGTTCTCGTCGTAGGTCTTCTTGCCCGAACCGGTCAGATAGCCGCGGACGATGCACTCGATAGGAATCGTCTGGGCCTTCTTAACCAGCATGGCGCGGCCGGCGAGGTAGTCACGATACTCAGCAAACTCCTCAGGGAAATCCGCCGGGTCGATGGAAACGAGGTGGTTGGGAACGATGTCGGCAAACTTATCGAACCAGAATGCCGAGATGCGGTTGAGCACCTCTCCCTTAAACGGAATCTCGTCGGGAAGAATGAAGTCGAACGCAGAAATGCGGTCGGTGGCGACCATCAGCAGGTTTTCACCGGCATCGTAGATATCACGAACCTTGCCACGGGAATCCGGACGACGCTCCATCGTTGTCACGTGAGTCACTCCTTACCAAAATACGACAGTAATGCGGGTTCTTTCCCGCACGTTTTCGCAAACTCGGAGCGGCAGGGACGAAACCCCTCCTTCACCGAATAGCGAAAAGCTAGTGCTCCATTGTAGTAGATGCCGCGTCCGCCGTGTGCTCGCGAGGCAGATGAATCGTAAAAGTCGTACCCTTTCCAAGCTCCGACTCCACGGACATGTAGCCGTGATGGCGCTCGACGATCTGTTTAGTCACGGCGAGGCCCACGCCCAGACCGCCCGCCTCACGGGCACGGCTGGCATCGGCGCGCCAAAAACGGCCGAAGATGCGCGACAAGTCATCCTTGGCAATACCGATGCCGGTATCAGAAACGGCGATGCTGACGTGTTTGCGGTCACTGAGCACCGACACCACGACCCAACCGCCCTCGGGGGTGTAGCGCATGGCGTTGCTCATGAGATTGATGACGCATTGTGTGATCATGTCGGGATCGGCTTCGACGACATCGTCGTGACCTTGGGTCTCGTCAGCAAAGCGCAAGCGCAGATCGCGGTCGACAAACAGGCGCTCCTGGGCATTGACGATGGAACGCACGAAAGGAACCATGTCCACCGGCTCAAGGTTGAGCGGAGCCGTGCTGTTTTCCATGCGCGACAGGTCGAGCATCTGCTGCACCAGACGAGCCAGGCGACGCGTCTCGGAAGCAACAGTCTCCAAGTGCTCATCGTCGGTAGGATATACGCCATCCTGCATGGCCTCGACCGTTGCGAGCATGGCCATAAGCGGCGTGCGAAGTTCGTGAGCCACGTCCGAGGTCAAACGTTTCTCGTGTTTCATATCCTTCTCGAGCGATGTGGCCATCTCATCGAATGTCTCGCCCAGTTGATCGATCTCGTCATCGCCGCGCAAGCCCGTACGAGCAGACAGATCGCCATCGCGAATTTGCTTGGCCGTGCTGGTAATACGGTGAATCGGCTTGGTGAGCATGCGCGACACGAGTGATCCGATAACGACCGAAATGCAAACTGCAACAACCGCAGCAAGGGCCATGGCGTTAAAGGTCTTCTCCCTAAACGCAGAATCTGCCTTGGTGAGCAAGGCATCGGAGCCGATGGCCCACAGCTTTACTTGTCCGACATGCTCGCCGGAAGACGTTATGATTTCGACGTTTGCAACGCTATCGGAGCCGGTGGGAGCCGACGAGACCGGACTATGCGATGCTTTTTTCCCGCTCGAGCTGCTCGACGGCGATTCGTTCTCGCGCACATCGGCGGTCGCGCTTGCCGAAGGCCATGAGTCGTCATAAACGACAACGCCTTTCTTGTTGACGACCTGCATACTCAGGTCGTCGGACACCAAACTTGATGTCGCGACCGTACGTAGCTCGCCCGCAGTCCAATTGCCGTTTTCCTCATACGACGTCGCAAGCTTTTCGGCAGCGGAATTTGCGATTTCGACGATATTGGAGCGCGTGTAATCCGAAAAGACCGTGCCCCACACAACAGAGACCACGCCCACCAGCACCAATACCGTCATGAGCGATGTCAGAGCAAAAGCAAGTGCCATGCGCGAGGGATAGCTCATCGTTGGCCGTGAATCGGAGCGAGGCGTGTTCCAACTAGCCTTGGAACCCGCCTCGCTCTCCTGCTTGTGCTTTTGTCCGATTTCAAAGCGCGCAGGTGTCATATGTGATTTCCCTATTTCTCGTCCGACTTATCGGTCTTGGCCGGAGCCTCGAAGCGATAGCCGACACCGTGGACGGTGTAGAGCCACTTGGGCTTCTTGGGATCATCGCCCAGCTTGGCGCGAAGGTTCTTCACGTGGCTATCGATGGTGCGCTCATAGCCCTCAAAGTCGTAGCCGAGCACCTTCTCGACCAGCTCCATGCGGTTGTAGACGCGACCGGGGTGACGGGCAAGCGTGGTGAGCAGCTTAAACTCGGAAGCCGTCAGGTCGACTTCCTTGCCCTCGACCAAAATCTTGTGGCCCGAGATATCGATGACCAGATCGCCGAAGTCGAGTACCTCGACGGCTGGCTCGTCGGCCTGATGGGCACGGCGGAACAGAGCGCGAACGCGCGCGACAAGCTCGCGCGGCGAGAACGGCTTAATCAGATAGTCGTCGGCGCCGAGCTCAAGACCGATAATACGGTCCTCGATCTCGCCCTTGGCAGTCAGCATGATGATGGGGACATCCGAGGTATCGCGAATGGTGCGGCAAACGCGCTCGCCGGGGATCTTGGGGAGCATAAGGTCGAGCACGACCAGGTCAAACTGATGCTTCTCGAACTCCTCGATCGCGGACTGGCCGTCGCCGACACCCACAACCCAGTAGCCTTCGCGCTCGAGATAGGCAGCGACGGCGTCACGGATTGCCTTCTCATCCTCGACCAGCAGAATCTTTTTTGCATCTGAAGCCATAACACGGCCCCCCTGTCTCAATCAGCTAAGAACAAGCCCATTTTAACGCACCTGAGCCCGCCGGATGCCACTATGACGCGGCAGCTCGGCGGGCGGTACTCACAATTACAACGCGTTTATTCCCCTGTTGGCGCCTTTTTAACCCCTCTAAGCTTAAAGAGAGAATAGGCGTGCGGTGACCGTCTCGGGTATACCCTGGCTGTTGCGCACCGTGGCGTACGTAAGAAATGAGTCCGATTTTCCCGCCGTAGCTGGATAATCGCCATATTCCAAAGCGCGGTCGGGCGACAGTAGCGAGCCATAGGTCTTGGCAGAGGTGTCGATGAGAAAATGCGATGCCTGTACCTTAACGAGATATTTATTCTTCTTGCCGGCAGCACATGCGAGCGGCTCGCGGGACAGGAAGAGGTATGGCCCTCCCTCATTACCGATATACGTGCCCATGTTGCCCAGGCTGCCCACGCCACTATAGGTCGCCTCGATAGAAAACACGAAGGTATCGCCCATATATACGGCCTCGAAAGGCGAGACTGACGAGGGAAGGACTAGCTGGGCACGTTTGGTGTTGTTGCCATCGGTCAGATCGATTGCCGTTATGCCGTAGTAGACGCCCTCGTCGTTGCGGACACGCGGCGAGATGGTCAAAATGCCGTCGCTCACGCGCGGGGCCGACGCAAAGCGGCCCGTCGATTTCCAAATTGTCTCGGCCTTGGATTCATCAAGCGAGCGACGATAGCAAAACGAATCACTACTCGTTTTATTGCCGCCTGCCGAAGGCATTTTATACCAGATGGCTGATGACCCGAACGCCGTAAACAGTGGCGGATCGTAGTCCTTGCCACCTCGATCGAGCTCAACCACGTCGCCAGAGAGCGAAGCGCCCGACAGATTTTGAGCGTAGAGCTTCCACGATGAACTGGCAAAGTTCATCTCAACCCACGCAAACACGCCGTCGCCGGCACGGACATCGTAAAAAGCATATCCCGTGCCCTCGATAGGATTCTCAATTAATGTGGTAAGCGAGCCATCGCCCAGGTTGAGCACACCGAGTGTGTTGGCGTGCAGTGCCGATGCGGGCGCCATCATTGCCGCAGCATAGTCACCATCGCAGTAGTACAGCAACGTGCCCAGCGGCAGCGTCCACGATGCCGCCGGCTCAAGATCGATGTCAACTGCCTCGTACTCATCAGTGATCGAGACAATCTTCGAATCGTCCTTGATAACCTGCGGCTCGCCAGCGGCATCATCACTGGTGCCTGTTTTTTTCGAACATCCGGCAAGCACCGTGGCAGCGCCCGCGGCAGCTCCACCGAGCACAAAGCCGCGACGCGATATTCCGTTCTTGATGTGGTCGGCGATACCCATTAGGCGATCTCGGCGCGAGCGGCCTCGATAGCGCGCGTAAGCTGATCGGCGCAAGAGGTCTTCTTCATGCCGCAGGTATTGCCGGCAAGAACCTCGATCACACGGTCAGCAGGAGCGCCCTCGACCAGTTTGGAGATGGCCTTGAGGTTGCCATCGCAGCCGCCGGTAAACTCAACGCCCAGCACCTTGCTGCCGTCATCGGAAAGGTCAAGGTGAATATTGCGAGAGCATACACCCTGCGGCTTGTAATCAAACGAAATCATGCGATCCCCTCTCAGAATGTTATTCGAGACGACTATTATCCCCGTCTTTCCCTAAATGCAACGAGGCGCTTTGCCGGCAACACACATTACCAGCAAAGCGCCCTAAAAAGCTAACGTTATGCCCGAACCTACTCGAAGCTCAGCTGCTCCAGACGATCAAAGACCGTGTCGATACGGGTGAGGAAGTCCCACGGATCAAAGATCTCGTCGAGCTTCTCCTGACTGACGGTGCAGCGCGGGTCGGCCTCGAGACGCTCCTTAAAGGTGGGGCCGGAGACACAATCCTGCACCTCGCGCCAGGTTGCCATGGCGTTCTCCTGCACAATGGCGTACGCGTCCTCGCGGGTGATGCCCGTGTCGACGAGGGCCAGCAGCACCTTGGAGGAGAAGATGAGGCCGCGGGTCTTATTGAGGTTGGCCATCATGCGGGCAGGGTACAGCTGCAGGCCGTCGATAACGCGGATGAGGCACTGGAACATGTGGTCGAGGGCGATGAAGCTGTCGGCCTGGGCGACACGCTCGGCAGAGGAGTGCGAAATGTCACGCTCGTGCCACAGGGCGACGTTATCGAAGGCAACCTGGGCGTTGGACTTCACGACGCGCGACAGACCGCAGACCTTCTCCATGGTGATCGGGTTGCGCTTGTGCGGCATGGCGGAGCTGCCCTTTTGACCCTTGCGGAACGGCTCCTCGGCCTCGAGGGTATCGGTCTTCTGCAGATTGCGAACCTCGGTAGCGATGCGCTCGCAGGTGGCCGCGGTGGTGGCGAGAACGCCGGCGAGATAGGCGTGATGGTCGCGGCTGATAACCTGCGTGGACAGCGGGTCGTGAACCAGACCCAGGTGCTCGCAGACATACTCCTCGACAAACGGTTCGATGGAGCTGTACGTGCCAACAGCGCCCGAGATGGCACCGAAGGCAACATTCTTGCGGGCGTCCTCAAGACGATCCAGATCGCGCTTGAGTTCCCAGGCCCAAGAGCCGAACTTCATGCCGAAGGTCATCGGCTCGGCGTGGATGCCATGAGTGCGGCCGGCACAGAGCGTGTTGCGCTCCTCAAAGGCGCGACGCTTGCAAATCTCGCCGAGCTTCTTGACGTCCTCGATGATCAGGTCGCAGGCCTGGGTGAGCTGGTAGCACAGAGCCGTGTCGCCCAGATCGGAGCTGGTCATGCCATAGTGAACCCAGCGGCTGGGCTTGGGGTCGCCCTCGGGAACATCGGCGTCGATGTACTCCTTCATGTTGGTCAGGAAGGCGATGACGTCGTGGCGCGTGACCTCCTCGATCTCGTCGACCTTTGCCTTCTCAAAGTTGGCATGGTCGCGGATCCACTGGGCTTCGTCTTTAGAAATGCCGATCTTGCCGAGCTCCGCCTGGGCCTCACAGGCCAGGACCTCGATCTCCTGCCAAATGGCGTACTTGTTCTCGAGGGAGAAGATGTGTCCCATCTCCGGGCGGGTATAGCGATCGATCATAGCGGCTCCTTTTTGGTTATTGGCACGTTGGTCGTAACCCAACCATTGTACCGTGCGCAGGTGCAAGTATGGGCAGCAGGCATTAACCTAACATTTTGGAATTGGAGCGGGCAACGGGACGTCCGCGTATTTGCTTCGCAAATCCGCACCGGCTGCGGTCGATCTCCTCGGATTCACGGAGACGATGGGGAAGACTTTGTTGAATTGGCCGCCCCAAAGTCTCCCGCGCTCGATGGAGCGGGCAACGGGACGTCCGCGTATTTGCTTCGCAAATCCGCACCGGCTTCAGGCGCCTGCCGGCGCCTTCGCCTGCTCGCTACAAACGCTTCGCGTTTGTTTTACGCTCGCACCCTGGCGGGTTCGAGTCCCGGCGCTTTATTGAAAAAAGCACGGCACCGGAACGGTGTCGTGCTTTTACTTTTTCTGGAGCGGGCAACGGGACTCGAACCCGCGAGTGTCAGCTTGGGAAGCTGATGCCTTACCACTTGGCGATGCCCGCTTGTGTGTTGGCTAGTATAACGCGGTTGTCTTGTTCGATACAAGGGTGGCGATGCTTGTTTTAGCTGTGGAGATTCGTTTGAAAATCGCATCAATTGTGGAGATGAGGACCTTTGGCCTCCTGTTCTCCTTATCTTCTACCTGCGCTTTTGCCTGATTGTTGTATTTGAGCTCAATTTGTCAGGAATTGGGCAAGCTTTTGGTCAGGCTCCGGTACTTACCCGCATGAACCTCGGGGGTAGCCTCATCCTACGCGTCGCAACCTCCCCATGCGGCGCACGAGGGATAAGGAGCAGCCATGTCCAACGCACCCACGCACTCTGTCCACAGCGCAATCGCAACAGGTCCGCTGCTCCTGCTCCTCTTCCTGCTTTTCGGGTGTCTGGCACCGGGAGCCGCATTTGCCGTCGATGGCTACGACCAGCTCGGCTTCCGCACTATTAGCGATGATTGTGGGCCCTTCTTCATCGGCAAGTATGAAGCTCAAGACGCCTCGATTGCCTACTGCATGAACCAGGAGCGCCCCGGCCCCACCAAGCCGGGCGGCCCATGGCTCAACTTTGATCAAGGCTGGGTGTGGCTCGACGACGAGTTCGCGGCAATCGTTTGTCACGGATATCCTACCGCCACGTCGTTTGGCGGTTACCATCTTTCACCCGATCGCGCCCGCGCCGCCACCCAGCTTGCCGTATGGATGCTCAACGGCACTACCCATGTCGACGGCACCTACTCCTACACAACCGCTCAGGGCAAAACCAAGAGCGGGCACTTTACCGCCGACAATGAAGTCGTGGCGGCTGCGCGGTGGCTCCACGACAGCGCAAAATCAGGAAGCATCAAAGCCGCTCCGCACCGCGCGCGGCGCTATATAGGAACCGTATCGGGCGGCAGCAAACGTCAAGACATGCTCTATGTACTGCCGGCGGTCTCTGTTTCCTTCCAAAAGCAGTCTGCAAACGCTGCCATTACCAGCGGAAACAATACTTATCAGTTTGACGGGGCAACATTCGATGTTTTTGAGAGCGCCAGCGGCGCGCGTGTCGGCACCGTCCAGATGGACAGCAACGGTCGAGCGCAGGCAACACTCCTACCCAACACGGCATACTACCTAGTTGAGATAACAGCGCCAGCTGGTTATATCCCCCTGCACGATCGCATTGCCTTTACCACGACGAATAACGGCGGATACGTCACCATTGATGAACAACCCGGCACCATTACCTTGCGCATTGTAAAGCTCGACGCCGCAACGAATGCAGGCCCCCAAGTTGGAGCTTCGCTCGCAGGAGCAGAATTCGTGTGCGTATCGCAATCAACCCCTGGATGGACACAAACTCTCAGGACCGATGAAAGCGGTCGAGCTACCCTCACCGATGTCCCCCTGGGAACCTTTACCATCTATGAATCGAAGGCGCCCGAGGGCTATTTGCCCTCCGGTGACAGTTGGTCTTACACCGTTGGAGCCGACCAACTCGGCGATTCAGGCGTGGTCGAGATCGAATCTCGCGTTTCCAATATCCCCATTGCGTTTGACCTTGAGATTTCCAAATTCAAGGACTACGGCAATAGCGATCAATCCGGCCTGGAGCAGCCGGCAGGAGATGTTGTCTTTGAGGTTGTCAGTAACAGCTCTCAGCAGGTTGTTGGCACACTGACTACAAACATCTATGGCTTTGCCTCCACCAAAGACCAGCCCGAAGCATGGTTCGGCACAGGCAAGCGACCAGCCGGTGTCCACGGAGCCGTCCCATACGACCGCGCCGGCTACACGGTTCGTGAGGTTCCGGAAACCGTCGCCGAGGGTTTTAAACGTGCGGGGGAATGGACCGTCGAGGCCAATCAGATTTCCGACGGCGCCGAGCTTCAATATATCGTGGACAACCACGCTCTGTCGACGCATCTCCAGATTGTAAAACGCGATGCCCAAACAGGCGCCTCTGTTCCCCTAGCCGGATTCACCTTCCAACTCCTCGACAGCAATCACAAACCTGTCTCACAAACATGCTGGTATCCAGCACATAACGTAATGGACACCTTTACGACTGACGCGACCGGCACCGTCACACTGCCCGAATCGCTCGTGCCGGGCACCTATTATGTACGCGAAACCTCGGCCAAAGAGCCCTATCTTGTCGGCGGAGAGATCGAGGTAAACATACCCGCCGATATAAACCTAACGCCCGTTGCAATCGTCTCGTATTATGACCACGCCGCGACCGGAAACATCAGGATCGTTAAAACCGATGCCGTAGACGGCAGCAGCCTCGCGGGCGCCATCTTTGAGATCCGTGCCTCAGGTGATATCGTGCGCCCCGACGGTAGCATTGCCGCGCTCGACGGCGAGGCTGTCGCTACCGTCACGACGGATGAAACTGGAGAAGCACGCGCGGACGACCTCCCGCTGGGATCTGGCACCGCACGCTACGAGGTTGTCGAGACTCAAGCGCCGACCGGCTTCTTGCTCGACCGGACGCATCATATCGTCGACCTTACCTATGCCGACCAGAAAACACCCGTTGTGGAAGCACGGCTTAACGTATCCGACGATTACACCAAGGTTGATATCTCCAAGGTCGATGCAAGCGGAGAGCAGGAAGTGAAAGGCGCACAGCTCACCTTATATGGTCCCGATAAAACCGAAATAGACTCCTGGACCTCATCCGACAAGCCGCACCGCATCGAACATCTTGCACCCGGTACCTACTCGTTGCGCGAAACGATGTCTCCGCGGACCTATGACCTTGCCGAGGAGATAACGTTTGAAATAAAGGATACGGGAGAAGTCCAATCCGTCGCGATGAAGGATGCGCCCATCGAGATCAAAGGACAGGTCGACAAGCGTCAGGAACTTGTCCAACCTATCGGGAAGGGTCTGTTGGCTAACGGCGATGGAAAAAACCGCGCCGCGATGCAAACCAATACGGATGGGCTTTTCTCCTATACCATCGATGCTCGAAACGATTCCGCTACTTGGGTTGATGAGTTTACGATTACCGATGATCTTGAGTGCGCCAAAGACGGCACGGCGAGATTCGTCTCAATCGAAACCCCCGTCGCCATCGGCGACCTCAACGGTCTGTGCAACGTGTGGTATCGCACGACGCCGTTGGACTCGACAGACGTCGATGAGCCGGCAAACGCGACGCTTGACGATGGGCACGAAAATCCTTGGCTTGAGTCCGACGAAGTAAAAGAGAGTCTGGGTGAAGATTGCCGCCTCGTCGATTACGACGGCTGGCACCTCTGGAAGGCGGATGTCTCGACCACGGAATCCGCCACACTCGAGGCGAAAGAACTCGACCTTTCATCCAATACCGTCGTGACGGGCATTCGCATTGAATACGGTGCGGTAGCCGCCGACTTTACGACTCGAAGCGATACGGATTCTTGGACCCGTGATGATCTCAAAGATGAGCACGACGACCTTGACGATGCCAAAGCAATCCTTGGCACAGATGCTCGGGGCGCAGTCGTGCACATGCAGGCAACGTCGGCTTACACACCCCAAACTGCACTCACCAACAGCGCACGCGTCGATCTTTGCCGCAACGGCGGCGGCGATAAACTTGAGTCACATGACGAGGACAGTGTCATTCAACGCTGTACCCTACCGCAGGACCTACCGGCAACAGGGTCAGCTCCCATCGCCGCTTGCATCACCGCGCTCCTGACCTCGGGTGCCGCAGCCCTATGGTTCGCTCGCCTTAGGTCAATCCCAAAGAAGCGCTAGCGCGATGAAAAAGCGGGCGAGCCAGTCCCCCGGCTCGCCCGCTTTCAATCATTTAAATCGCCGCATCTACTCTGCAGACGAAGATCCACCATCAACGATTGCTTGCTCGGACTCAGGAATCCCATCGGCACCCGTGCTCTGTTCTTGCTCCACCTCTTCGCTGATTGCGGAGGCGGGGGTCGAGCCCTTCGCGCCCACGATGTAGGCAGCTCCAAACCCTAACGCAATGGCAATCAAGGTCAAAATCACGTAGACAGGCCAATGGCGCTTAATATACGAAAACACGTTGACTCCTTAGAGCTCCGTCTACGAACGGCGGATAACCTCGGTCACGACCTCGGATACCGTGGCAATGTTCGTCGGGTTGACATTGTGGGGCAGGTCGTCCTCGGTACGAGCGCAAGCCAGACGCGTGCCGTCCACGCCGGCGATGGTGAGGGCTCGGCGGCTCGCCTCGAGCGCGGCGTAGGCATCGGTCTTGGCATAGGGCATCTCGAGCGCGCCACAATCGACATGGAACGACTTGCACACCTTGCTGACCAGGTTCATGATGCGGCGATCGCCCTTGAGCAGCTGCTGTTCGCCCTCAACCGTCACCACCGAAAGCCTACCGGCGCCGACGGATTCAAGATTGATGAAGAAGACGCCGCGGAGCTTATCGCGATGCGAAGCCAAGAAGGCCTTCATACCGGCGCCATCACAATCCGAGGCGCCCGTTGCCACAAACCAGATATCGTGACCGAGCAGCTCATCGTCGCCCATAGAAGCGACAGCCGAGAGCATATCTTCGGAAGAAGCACCGTCGGAAGACGTAGCGCCGCCCTTCCAGCCATCGTTATCGTCCTCGAAATTATCCCACGAACCGATGCCGCGACCGGACTTCTTGGCATCGTAATCGTCTTCGACGCCCAGCCAGTCACTCATGCTGTCCTGTTCGTTTTTCTTTTTACGACCGAACAGGCCGCCCAGGCCGCGCTTGCGAGACTTAGGTGCCGCAGGGGCGGGAGCCGAAATGGTCTCGATCGGCTGTGCGCCCGACGCAACGGGCATAGGAGGCGCAACGGGTGCCGATGTGGGTTCGGGACCCTGAGCGGTAGCAAAGGGGTCGTTGACCTGTGCGGAGGGATCGGGAAGGTCGAACAGCGACGTGCGAGACGCAACGTTTGTCTGCTTCATCGACGGCAGCGACGGATCGGGGACCGAAGCCAGCGGAGACGAGGAGGGTGCAGGCGACGGTGCCGACGCCGGATCGGGAACATTCATCTGCGGACGCGGCGATGCTTGGGAGGAAATCTGGGCCATAAGGGAATCGACCGTTTCGTCCTGAGTGGGAGCGACATCGGCAACCGTGGCACCGGAACCACTCGGGATCGGCATGGTGAAAATCTGCGTGGAGTAAGGCCTCGACCCATCTGTCTCGGGAGCCTCGGAAACCGCAGGCACTTCCTCCTGCTCGACCTCGGTCGAATCACCTTGATCGGCTGCCGCGTATTGCCCTTCGTCACAGTTGACCTCGACGGGCTCGTGCCCGGCGACATCTTGGATTTCGGCAGCATCAATAGGCTCGTCATCGTCTGCCGCGTCGCCCTGCTCATCGGAAACAGGAAGGGGCTCGGCAATCGCGGTGCCTTGCTTTTCAAACGTTATCGTGGAATCGAACTGCGCGGCATCAAACGACATGGTGCTATCGACGTGCTGCTGAGCCTCAAAGGACGTTGTAGCTTCGGCGGCGTCGACAGGCACGGACTGCATAGCCTCGTTCTGCTCGAACTCTTGCGCCGCGCGCTCACGTGCCGCCTCGGCTGCCTGCTGCTGAGCGATAGCCTCCTGCTCGGCAGCCTCGCGTGCGGCAGCGCGCTTCCCCTCGAAATCGTCGACAAATTTCCTGCCCTTTGCAAGCGCACCCTTAAAGAAGTTGGAAGCGCTGGCGCCAATCGAAGAGAACGCGGATGCAATATCGGCATGGGGCGTTGCCGCGGGAATCTCGGCCGAGAAATCAGTATCGCTCTCGTAAGACACGCGCCTCGGCTGTTCAGCGTAATCGTCGTCAGGCTCGTCCGTAACGTCTTGCGCCGGCGCGGCGGGAGCCAAAATGTCCAGTCCTGCCGCGGGATCGATCGCGGACACCGCCTCGGGCTCGGCAACGGCAGCGGCAACCGCGGCAGACTCATCATCCACGGCGACAACGGGCGCAGATGCAGTCACGACGGGGGCAGGCTCGGGCTCAAACGTCGGCTCCTCGCCTTCCTCGTAATCGAGCGTGCAGGACTCGGGAAGCATTCCGAGCGCACGGATGGCATCCGAACCAAAGCGGATGTTGCCGGCGGCATTGCGATAGAGCCTGGGCTCGGGCTCGGCCGCGACAGGCTCCTCCGCCGGCTCGGCAGTGGGAACCTCGTCATTGAACTCTTCGGCCTGGACAGCCTGATTCTGATCCTCGGGCACGATGGCGCCAATCAGCGTCTCGTCGGCAGACGCACCCTCAAAGCCCTCGATCTGCTCGTCGAAAGCCTCGCCCTGTTCGGGCTCGGTCTGAGCGTCGGGAGCAATCGGCTGACCGAACTCGTCCTCGGCGTAGGTAGGCTCTTCATACTCGATGGTGTTGCCGTAGTCGTTTTGCTGTTGGGCCGCGGCATACTCCGCTGCTGCGCGCGCCATCTCCTCGGCACGACGCTTCTGCTCCCCAAAATAGGTATCGAACGGAACATCGTCGGGAAACTCGTTTTCGCCCTGGAAGGGAGCAACGTTGTCCATAACGCCGAGCATAGCGGCGACAGAAGACTTGTTGCACACTGCGCCGGACGTATAGGGAAGCACAAAACGGTTAGAAATGATGTTTGCCGCGCTGGCGAGCGCAACGAGGGAAGCGAGGATCGCGACAATCCACAGCAGAACCTTGAGCGCGCCGGGGAGCGGCAGGATACGCAAGATGGCAACGGCAGCAGGGGCAACCGTGGCAACGGGCAACAGCTTGGCGATGAGCGCACGATACGAAGCATAGGGCTCGCGGGCGAGCAGCTCAGCACGGGGAGAGTCGTAGTGTGCGACAACGACCACCGGGCGGTTGCGCGGAGACGCGAGCGGGCCCGAGGCCTTGTGGTAGGCGATGACATTTTGGCTCACGCCCGTCTTGCCCAGGCGCGAAACCACGGGGTGGCCCGTGCGCTCGAGCACGTAAAGAACGGCGCCGACAATGGCCAGCAAGGAGCCGACCAAGCCGATGCCGCCGCCGATGCCCATCAGCAGGGCGCCGGCAAACGCAAGAATACCGGTAACGGCAAATGCCAACCTGCTGGGCGCCGGGGCATTGAACTCCTGAACCTCGGGATCAAAGCCGTGGTTGCGGAAGATCTGAGCGATATCCTCGGCAGCCAAGCGCTCTTCTTCGCTGCATGCCGGCGTGATGCCGGTGTTCTGCAGCAGGTGGTTAATATAGTTCTGGGTGTTCGCCATGTGCGCTCCACATCCATAATCCGACAAATAGGCCCAATGCATGCACATTAGAACCGTATATAGTCGAAAGTATACCCCGAGCGAGCGCAAACGACCGAATTCGGGCCATCTTAACGCCCCGAGCGGACAAGGATATAGCCTAATCTCCATATCGGACTAAAATCATGGCAGCAAACCACCTTCTCATGCGAGGACTCTATGACGGCAAGCGACGCGACCGCGACAATTAAAAAGGGGAATTCGGAGCCCAGTTTCGATAAAACGGCTCAGCGCATCCTCAATCTTTTCTTTGTACTCAACAGCTCCCCCGAACCGCTGACGACCGAGCAGATCGTCTTGGATTCTGACCTGGGATATGGCTCGGGCAATATCGACTCGGATAAGCGCAAGTTTCGGCGCGATCGTGACAAACTGCTCGAACGCGGCATCTTAATCAAGGAAGTTCGCCCCGCCGGCGCGCAGGAGACCGAGGAAAGCTCATGGACAATCGACCGCGAGCACACGTTTGCGGCAGGCGGCCTCATCACCGCAGACGACGCCGATATCCTGCTCAACGCTATCGACCAGACAATAGCGGCCGGCTCATCCACTTTTGCCGCGCCGCTTGCCGATATTCGTTCCAAGATTGCCTACCTCACCGGCAGGACGACGGCGGACGAAGCACCGATCCGCCGCTCTCCCACCGTCGATGCGGTATGGAGCGCCTTTGCCGAGCGATGCGCGCTGCGATTTTTATATCAGAACGGACGCGGTGAGCAGAAAGAGCGTACCGTCTGCGTCTACGGCATGTTCGAGCGCGAGGGCGTTGCGTACTTCTGCGGCCTCGACAATGCCACCGACGACATCAGGACATTCCGCTGCGACCGTATCGTTCGCGCTTGGCGTCCTTCGAAGGCCTACGCCATCCCTGCAGACTTCAATCTCAACGACTACCTGTTCTTTGAATTCGATTTTGCCGACCGCCCGCCCGTTGCGGCTACGTTCTCGTTCGCCCCGCAGACGCAGATCGATATGATCAACGGCCTCACGCGCGGGCGAGGTGAGCTCGCACACACCGATTCGGGATGGACTTGGACCGTTGACGTGCGCGATCTTGAAGCCGCCGCCTCATTTTGCATGGCCCACGCCATGGACGGCATGAGGCCCATGGCCCCCAAATCGCTCAAGCAGGCGTGGAACCACCTCATTGAAAGGACGGTGCACGAGCATGCCCGTGCGTAAACTCACCAGCGAGCAGAGGCTCTCGCGCGCCATCGACATCATGGAGGCCCTCTACGCCGCCGGCGAGAGCGGCATGACACGAACCGAGATTTGCAGTCGCTTTGACATCACGGGGGCGTCGCTCGACGAGATTCTCGAGATCGTCTCGACGCTCGCGGACCGAGAATCGGGTGCGCGTATCATCTGCGAATGCCACGGCGAGCGCGTGGTCCTCACCGGTGACGCCGGGCGTGTACTACCGCTGCGCCTGAGTGCCGCCGAGGGCGCTGTGCTCAACCACGAACTTGAATCGTTGGGGATCGAGCCCCAGGCGGCGGCTCGAATTCGACATGCTCTTCTACCCGAAGAGCTCGGCTATAACCAGCACGTCTTTGACACCGTCAACCACGGGTCGCACTGGCAGCAGCTGAGCTGCGCCATTCAGGACGGCGTTCGCTGTCGTATCTCGTATCGCTCGATGGACGATGCGCGGCCACGCGAGCGCCTGGTCGACCCCTTGCGCATTACAGCAAACGGCGACCAAACATATCTGATTGCCTGGGACATCGCGGTCGATGAGCAGCGCACCTATCGCATGGATAAAATCGAGGGACTCGCCTTGACGGAAGACTCCGTCGTGCCTCACGCACCGGACGTTGCATCCCTCCACGATTCCCTTGCCCGGACGCAGCGTAGCGCAAAGCTCTTGATGCCATTCGATATGGCGGAGCATCTGGACTGGGCCGGCATCACCCTCATCGAGCGCAGCGGGACAGACATGGCAACGGTAACCGTACATTACGGCTCCGAGCGTTGGCTGCTGAGCCAGATAATCGCAGCGGGCGGAGCCATCCGCATCTTGGATGACCCCGCCCTGTCAAAGCGTCTGTGCGATATGGCAAAAACCCTCTTCTGTCCGCTTTAGCGCCGCCGCTCGTGGCGTGCACGCCACAGCTGTAGATAGTGCCCGATCTGCGCCGATTCGATGCGCTGGTAGGAGCTCGTGGGCAGCGACGTTAAGAACTTCTTGCCATAGCCCTTCGTCACCAGGCGAGGATCCGCCAAGATCAGCACACCGCTATCGGTCGACGAGCGAATCAAACGCCCCGCGGCCTGCTTAACCTCGAGCACCGCCTCGGGCAGCGAATAGCGCGCCCATGCGCGGTCTTCGCGCAGGTTGCGCTCGCACGAGAGCGGGTCCGTGGGGCTCGAGAACGGCAACTTGGGAATGATGACGCAGCGCAGCGTCTCACCGCTGGCATCAAACCCCTCCCAGAAGGCCTTGAGCGCAAAAAGCGACGAGGTCGGTTCGTTGATAAACCGGTCGCGCAGGCGACGAGGAGATGAGTTGCGCTGCTGGCAGTTGAGCTCCAGACCCGCACGGGCCATCTTGGGCTCAACGCGGGCGTATAGGTCCTCCATGTCGCGCCGATTGGTGAACAACGTGAGCACCGATCCGCCCATAGCAAGATGGGCGTCGACCAGTACGCGGTCGAGCGCCGTAAGATAGCTCTCACGATCGCGCGGATCGGGGATATCGCCCGCAACGACTACAGCCATGTTCGAATCGAAGTCGTAGCTCGAATCCAAGTGCAGCGATGACGACGTTGAAGCACCGATGCGATCAAGGCCGACCGCATGGTTAAAGTGCTCAAAGCTTTTGGACACCGTCATGGTCGCCGAGGCAAAGATAGCCGTGTGAACCTCGGGTAGCCACTCGGTTGCCAAAGCCTCGCCAATGTCGATGCGCTCTGCGGTCATCGACTCTCCGCCGGCACGAAGTCTGCGATTGACCTGCAGCGAATACACGTAGTGTTCATCGGTGCCATCAATGATGAGTTTGAGGTTCTCGGCCAGCTCGTGCAGGCGGCGCGAGATATCACCCAGGTCGACAACAACCTCGGGCTTGTCGGCGGCGACGGCTTGCACCAGCGCGTCGACGCTCTTGTCAGCTTGTTCCAATGCGTCGATGCCAGTGTAGGCCGACTGTAAGAAATCATGCCAGTCGTCAGATTCGCGCAGCTCGGGGCCAATCCATAGATTGGCATTGTCATAACCCCCACGCGCACGGCGGCCGAGCTCGCGAACGCCATCGAACACGTCGGCGATTGCCTTGCTCGCGCGCGCAACCGTCGACGTCGCCTTGGCAGTAAGGCCCAGATAGAGCGTAGAGCCCTCGGAGGTTGCCAAATCACGGGAAACCTGGCTTAGCGCGCCGGTGCTCGAGCCACCCAGACGCTCAAACAGAACGCGTGATTCGTCCGCCGACACCACGCGCGCCCACTGACGGCGCGCCTCGCGCTCGATGGAATGGGCCTCGTCGATTACCCAATGACGAATCGGAGGCAAAATCCTGCCCTCGGCCGCGACGCTGCGGAACAGCAGGGAATGGTTGGTGACCACCACATCGGCATGCGCCGCACGACGGCGAGCGCCGTGGACCAAACATTTATCAGGGAAAAACGGGCAGAGGCGACGAGCGCACTCGCGCGAGGCCGTCGTAAAGTCGGGACGGTTGACGCTGCGCCACCGAATGCCGAGCGAGTCGAGGTCGCCATCGGCTGATTGGCAGACGTACGCCATAATGACCGCGACCGCCGTGAGCGTGTCCGCCGGATCGCGCTTGGTGGTAATCTCGACCTGGCTGCGGCTCATGCGCTCTAGCTTGCGCAGGCACGGATAGTGGTCATAGCCCTTGAGCGCGCAAAATGACAGACCACCGTCCAGTTGCTCGGCAAGTTTTGGCAGCTCATGGTACATGAGCTGGTCGGCAAGATTGTTCGATTTGGTCGCAATACCAACCGTGATGTTGTTACGGCGCGCTGCCTCGGCAAAAGGTACCAGATAGGCCATCGATTTGCCGACGCCTGTGCCTGCCTCAATTACTCGATGAGTGCCCGTGACCAGCGCATCGCGGACCTCGAGCGCCATCGCGATCTGCTCATCACGCGGCTCGTAGGTGGGATACATGCGATTGACTAGGCCACCTGGCGCATAGTCTGCCTCAATCTCCTCACGACTCGGCATCTTGAGAACCGGCAGTTCATCGGCGTCCACCCGATCGTCGGCGCGATCGGCCTTGAGAACGTCAACACGAGCGGCGCTGAGAGAGAAGATAGAACCAGGGTTCTGCCCTGCCAAGAATGAGAAGATAGGACGATAGGACCAAGGCACGTCCGGATGCATGTCGGCTAGGCGCGCCATGAGGCCCTGGGGCAAGTCGGTGAGCGCCACGAGCAACACGCGCCATACGCCACACAGGGCGTCGACGTCGGCATTGGCACGGTGTGATACCGAGTCGCAGCCAAACAGATCGGCCATAAAAGACAGCTTGTGCGAGGCCAGGCGCGGAAGCGCGATGCGCGACAGCGCCAGCGAATCGATCCAAATATCGCTCACGTTGACGCCGCCTTTGACCGACTCGATAAACGAGCGGTCGAACGTGGCGTTGTGTGCGATCACCGGGCAGCCACCGACAAAATCGGCGAGAGCGGCGACGGCCTCAACCGCCGACGGGGCATCTGCCACATCGGCATTTGTAATGCTCGTGAGCTCGGTAATCTCGGCGGGAATCAGCTGTTTGGGATGCACGAAGGTATCGAAGCGGTCGATGACCTCGCGGCCCGAAAGACGGGCCGCCGAGATCTCGATCAGCTCGTTGTCCTGCACCGAAAGACCCGTGGTCTCGGTATCGAGGACAATCACATCTTCCTCGATAAGGCCGAAGGACTGCGTTTTGGCGCGGTCGGCAAGCGTGGCATAGGAGTCGATGACAAACTGCGGCGTTCCTGACGAAACCGCGTCCTCGATTAGCATGCAATGCCCGCTCGACGAAGGCCCATACGGATCAGGCTGTCACAGACCTGCGGGAACGTCATGTCGTCGGTGTGGCGGATCTCATCCGGATACAGCGACGTATCGGTCATGCCGGGAATGGTATTGGTCTCGAGGATAATGGGACCGTCTTCGCTCACAATAAAGTCGCTGCGCGAGATACCCAGGCAACCGAGGGCCTTGTGAGCGGCACAGGCAAGTTCCTGAGCGCGAGCGTAATTCTCGGGTGAAATCTGCGCCGGAATGCGATGGATATCCGTAGGGTCGACATACTTCACGTCCAGATCGTAGAACTCGCAGTCCTCGGGCTTACGAATCTCGACAATCGGCAGGGCGCGCACGTCATCTTCGCCGTATACGCCGACGGTGATCTCGGTACCCTCGATGCACTTCTCGACCAGCACTTTGTCGCCGTACTCAAACGCCTTGGCGATTGCCGCGGGCAGCTCGGAGGGCTCATGGACCAGGGAAATGCCATAGCTGGAACCGTTGACGGCCGGCTTCACAAAGCAGCGCTCGCCACAAACCTCGACGATATGATCGATATCGACTTCGTCGCCCACCTCGAGCGCAAGGCCGGAGGCAATGGGAATGCCCGCTTTGGCGTATAGGAGCTTAGAGACCTCCTTGTCGGCACCGCAGGCGCTGGCAAGTACGCCCGAGGCCGTGTAGGGGATACCCAGGGTCTCCATGGCACCCTGCATGGCGCCATCCTCACCGCCGGCGCCGTGCATGGCGATAAATGCCACATCGAATCCGCCGGTCGCCATGGTTACCATAAAGTCATCAGCGGCCGTGTCAAGCAGCTCCACCGAGGTGTAGCCGGCTTCCTTCAGCGCCACCACAACGTTCTTTCCCGAATCGAGCGAGATCTCGCGCTCGGCGGAATGACCGCCCGCCAAGACCGCTACGTGCATGTTCTCTAGGCTTTTACCCGGCATGGGCAGACTCCTCCTCTATAATTTCTGCAGCTGATACCATATTGTAGCGATACCCTCTACGTTTCCCCAAAATCGAAAGGCTTCCATGAATCCCAGGACTAAATCTCAGGACATTCGCGACTTGAGCCAAAACGATATTCGCGAGCTCGTGGCCGAACTTGGCCAGCCTGCCTTCCGCGCGAAGCAGCTCATCGAATGGGTCTTTGAGAAGAACGTTTGTTCGTTTGACGATATGACCAACCTCCCCAAGGCTTTCCGTGAGCAGCTTAAAGAGGCTTTTGCCTTTGATACGCCGACTGAACTCACCAAGCAGGTTTCCAAAGATGGCTCGCGCAAGTATCTGCTCGAGTACCACGATGGCATTTCCGTCGAGACTGTTGGCATGCCACGTCGTAACAAGCTTTCCGTCTGCGTTTCCACCCAGGCAGGCTGCGGCATGGGCTGTGCCTTTTGCGCTACCGGTCTCAACGGCCTCAAGCGCTCTCTGACCGCTCAAGAGATCGTCGACCAGGTGCTTCATGTATCCAACGACTTTAGCGAGCGTGCCACAAGCGTTGTCTTCATGGGCCAGGGCGAGCCGTTTGCCAACTACGACGAGGTTCTCAAGGCACTGCGTATCCTCAACGACCCCGATGGCATCGGTATCGGCGCTCGTCACCTCACCGTCTCTACCAGCGGCGTTATTCCCGGTATTCGCAAATTTGCCGATATCCCCGAGCAGTTCACGCTTGCCGTTTCCCTGCATTCCGCCATCCAGTCGACGCGCAATAAGCTCATGCCCGGTGTTAAGAAATACACGCTGCTTCGCCTTCACGAAGCGCTTCAGCTCTACACCGAGAAGACTGGCCGCCGCCCGACCTATGAGTATGCCATGATCGAAGGCGTCAACGATACGAATCCCGAGATGCAGGCACTCTGCGACTTCTGCGAGGGAACGCTGTGCCACGTTAACCTGATTCAACTTAACGACATCGAGGGCAGTCCGCTCAAGCCGTCGCCGATTCATAAGGTTGAGGATCTTCAGCGTCGTCTTGAGTCCCGTGGCATCGAGACCACGATTCGTAACTCCCGTGGTAACGATATTGACGCCGCTTGCGGACAGCTGAAACAGCGCTTCAAAGTTCAGAAGAACGCATAGGGGAGTCGCACTCCAAAACGTTTCATGTGAAACATCGGACGGCCCCTGTTGCAGGATATGCAACAGGGGCCGTTTCATTTATTGACCTCAATTTTGGACCGCTGCTAGCTTCCCCATTGTTTACGGACAAAATAAGCGGCCCTTGTCTCATGAATCAGACAAGGGCCGCTCAAAATATGCAGGGTAATTGTTAGGTACCTAATAGCCTACATTTTCCCATTGGTTGCTAACCCAACCTTGATTAATCTTAGGATTTTTTGTTACCTGAGCAGTGCGCATGGCAACATCTTCTGTCATAACATCCATTTTCTTCTTGGAAGAATCGACAATATCTTGCGCACCACGAAGCAAACGACCTCGAAGTTCATCGTCTGTCGCGATCTTATAGCCAGCAAAGGCACCGGCCGCGACAGTCGTCACCAATGCAATCGCAGTTAAAATCTTATTCCTCATCTTGGCCTCCTTGATCAAACTGAATCATTTCACCAAGAATACGAGAGAGCTCTTCCTCGTCTTTAAACTCAATCTCAATCTTATTCTTTCCACGCGAGCTTTTCACGCGCACATTGGTATTAAATACCTGACGAAGTACACGCGCAGCCTTTTTAAAAGACTGAGGCGTTGCAGGCCGCGGCGTCTTAGGTGTCTCTCCGGCAGAAAACAATGGAGCAAGATTTTCTGTCGCTCTTACGGAAAGGCCCTCCGCAACAACCTTCTCTGCAAGTCGAATTCGAGCATCCTCATAGGGAACTGCAAGAATCGCACGTGCGTGACCAGCAGTAAGTTTACCCTCAAAAATCATCTGCTGAACTACTTCGGGGAGATCGAGAAGGCGCAGCGAATTTGTAATTGCAGAGCGTGATTTGCTTACTGCCTTCGACAATGCCTCCTGGGTCATACCGCTGGCATCAATGAGCTGGCGATAGCCCTTAGCCTCTTCGACGGGATTCAGATCAGAACGCTGAAGGTTTTCGATAAGAGCAAGAGCCAGCATCTCTTCATCATTAACATCTTTAATGATGACAGGCAGCTCCTCAAGACCAGCAAGCTTTGACGCCTGGTAACGACGCTCACCAGCGATGATCTCATAGCCGTTTCCATGCTTGCGAACCAAAAGCGGCTGCAAAACGCCATGTTCTTGGATTGACTCGCTCAACTCGCGAAGTTCAGTTTCATTAAAGTGAATTCGCGGTTGATTAGGGTTGGGAACGATATCCTCAACCGGTAGTTTTGTTTCAGATGCTGTATTTGAAGCAGATGCAGCAGAACCACCGGTCTCATACTCAGCCTCTGAGACCAAAGCATTGAGTCCGCGTCCCAATCCACCGCGTTTCTTTGCACTAGGCACGCTTGATCACCTCTTTTGCAAGGTTCATATACGCTTTTGCACCCTTATTTTGAGGTGCATAGGTAATTACCGGTTCTCCAAAAGACGGAGCTTCAGAGATTTTAACAGTACGGGGAATCAGCGTCTTAAACGCCTTATCACCAAAGTACGATTGAACTTCCTCAACAACCTGATTCGACAAAGAAGTACGTGAGTCATACATGGTCATAAGCACGCCATAGGTGTCTAAGCCCTTGTTCAGACGTGATTTGACCATCTTCATTGACTCAAGCAGCTTCGTAACGCCCTCGAGTGCGTAATACTCACACTGGATTGGAATCAAAACGCTATCTGCTGCGGTCAAGGCATTGATTGTAAGCAGGCCGAGCGAAGGAGGACAGTCAATGAAAATAAAATCGAACTCGTCCTGAATCGGCTCAAGCAAGTCTTTGAGGCGGGTTTCACGAGCAATTGCGCTTACGAGCTCAATTTCAGCACCTGCAAGCTGAATCGTAGCTGGAATTACGAATACCTTTTTGCAATTTGTATCAAGAACAAGCGATTCTGCCGGCACATCATTCAACAATGCATCATAGATGCAGTGATCAAGGTCTTCTTTTTCAATTCCAAATCCACTGGTACTGTTTCCCTGCGGATCAAAATCGACAATCAGTGTCTTACGACCCTGCTCACCCAGTGCTGCTGCAAGGTTTACTGCCGTTGTTGACTTACCGACGCCGCCTTTTTGATTGATGATTGCAATGATACGCGTGTCTTTTGCGTTCTTAGAACGCTTAACGTCGCGAAATCCCACGGTCCCTCCTGGTGTGTATTAAAGCTGTCAAACGGAGGATGTTTCACGTGAAACATTCCGATTCGATATCAACTGCCATGTTTCACGTGAAACACTGCAAGTTGTTAGTATCCATTATGTTTCACGTGAAACATCTAGGCAAGCGGATTCTTCTTTGCCATGCCATTTGCACGAGGCAATGAAACAGATGCTGGATGACTCTTCTTAAGAACAATGAACTCCCTGTGGCCCAAGCCCTCAGGCAAATCGATTGCGTCATTCAGAAGCAAAGTGAAGCCACAAATCTTAGCTGCTGACATGCCAGAAGCAAGCTCCTCATCCGAAGGATTGCCCTTGGTGATAACAAATAGCCCTCCATCCTTGAGGAACGGAGCTGCATACTCAACAAGAATCGGTAGAGGAGCCAGTGCGCGGGCAGTTACGACAGAGAACTGCTTCTTATGGCTTCGAGCATATTCTTCAAGACGATCAGGGACCGCATGAGCATGTTTCAACCCAAGAGCATGAACAAAAGAATTGACGGCATCAACCTTCTTACCAACAGAGTCAATATAAGTAGCTTTACGATGCGTGGTTATGGTTAACGGAATACCAGGGAAGCCCGCACCTGTCCCCATATCGAGCAAAGCTCCCTCAGGAGCCTTATTGATATAGGGGAGCAAAACAAGTGAGTCGAGGATATGAAGTACCGCAGCATCTTCAACGTTAAGAATACGGGTGAGATTAGTTGTCTTATTTGTTTCCAGAACCAAATCCAAATGCTGAATACAATTCCTCATCTCAACATCAGATACGCTCAAGGAATACTCTTTGCAATAGGAAGTTAGACGAGTCAACATCTCGTCAGCTTGCTGATCAGTAAGTACTAACAACGAAAGCTCCTTTCTGACAAAAATCAGTGTATCGAGAACTTTTGACAAAAAAAGGGGACGTGGAAACCACGTCCCCTTAGCATAAGCTCGAGTAGATTATCGAGCAACAATCACCACATGGCGATCGGGGTCAGAACCCTCAGAATGAGTATCGACGGCGTCATTGCCACGAAGTGCAATATGAACCAGTCGGCGCTCGTAGGCATTCATGGGCGGAAGCGAAACACTCTTATGAGTGCGGATGGCACGCTCGGCTGCAGACTGAGCCATGGAGGCAACCTTGTCCTGACGGCGGCTCTTGTATCCCTCGACGTCCACTACAACCGGATACCTAAAGCCAAGCTTGCGGCTCACTAGCAAAGAGAACATAACCTGAAGGGCATCAAGGGTGCGACCATGACGGCCAATGAGAACAGCAAGGTCGGGAGCCGTTACATCCAGAATCAGCTCACCCTCGTCGCCCTCATACTCATCGATAGGAGAGTTGGCGGCATCGAAGTGCGAAAGGATGGAACGCAGGATGGAAATCGCGACATCGGCAATGGTGTCGAGCTCCTCGTCGGTCAGCTCTTCACCGGCCTTGTAGCGCTGTGCAATCTCGGGATAATCGCCCGCGACCTGCGGGGCAACCTCCTCAAGCATATCCTCGATGATCTCTTCAGACATAACGTACTCCAAAAGTTAGGTACCTAAATAAGATTGATATCCCGCTACTTCTTCTTGTGCGGGCGCGGCTTCTTCTCGCGACGAGTGACCTCAACCTGCAGCGGCGCGTTCTTAAGGCGCTCCTCCTCATCGGCCTTCGCCTTGTCGATGACCTTCTGCGTCACAAAAATCTGCTGGATAACCTGCCAAGCAGACGAGACGTCGTAGTACAGCAGAACACCAACGGGAAGGCTCCAGCCCATCCAAAGCATCATGACCGTCATGACAACGGCCATCATACGCATGCTCTGAGCCTGCTGGCCGGTCTGGTTGCGCGACATATAGAGCTGCGGAATCAGGGTCAGGACAGCGAACAGGATCAGGCAGACCAGCGCAGGCAGCGCGACCATAAAGCCATCGGCAAAGGAGGCACTCGGCGTGGTGGTCAGGTCGGGCAGAATATTAAAGAACGAGAACGCGCCGTCGTTAAAGTAGTCCGGCAGGTTACGCAGCAGCGTAAATAGGGCGAACAGGACAGGCATCTGAATCAACAGCGGCAGACAACCAGCCATCGGGTTGAACTTGTTCTCGCTGTAGAACTTCTGCATTTCCTCGGCCTGACGCTGGGGATCGTCGGCATAGCGCTCCTGGATCTCGAGCATCTTGGGCTGCAGCACCTGCATGCGTGCCGTCGACTTAGTCGACTTGAGCATAAGCGGCGTCAGTAGCAGACGGATGATGACCACCAGGATGATGATGGACAGGCCCCAGTCGACCGCAAAGGTCTGGATGAGCTTGAGCAGCTCGAAAAGGATGTTAACGATCCAATCCCACATGTAAGTTTTCCTCCGATAGCGAGTGCCCGCTAGGGCACAGGGTCATAACCGCCGACGTGCAGGGGATTGCAGCGAGCGATGCGCCTCACGGCAAGCCAGCAGCCTCTCAAAACACCGTACTTCTCAATCGCCTGGACGGCGTATTGCGAGCACGTTGGGTAATAAATGCAGGCGTCAGGCAATAAGGGCGAAATAACCTGTTGATATATGCGAATAGGAGCGATGGCAACACGTCGCAAAACGTGATTGCTCATCGCTCCTCCCCGGCAACGCCGGCGCGTTTCATAAGCGAACGCAATGCATTGTCCATCTCCTGAGGCGAAGAAACCCTCGTCTTGGGAGTTGCGAACAAGATGATGTCATAACCCGCAACGGGAAATCCACAGCTGCGGGCGGCCTCGCGCATCACACGCTTAGAACGGTTGCGCACGACAGCACAACCGAGCCGTTTAGCACCAACGAAGGCGACCCTTCCGGAGTCGCCTTCGCCAACCGATTCACATATGGTCATTCGAATCAGAGGGTGATTGAAACGACGCCCCTGACTGAACACATGCTCGAAATCTTGCCGAGACTTAATAGTCTTCATGCGAGATGTGTGTATCGCTGCTAGACAGTGAGACGCTTGCGGCCCTTGGCGCGACGACGGGCGAGCACGGCACGACCACCCTTAGTGGCCATACGGGCACGGAAGCCATGGGTCTTGGCACGCTTACGCTTATTAGGCTGATACGTACGCTTCATCTTAAGTTCCTCCTGCTGCATTTCGAGTGTCCGCGGGGGCGCGGACGCAGATATAGACACGTGAGCTTGAAGATTGTAGGGAAATCAATGTTCAAATGTCAAGAAATCAAAGGTAAAAGGTTGCGCAGTTCACACGGTTCCCCCATAAGCCGAGCTCGATTTAGCGGTGCATGGCAACTTTTCACGATATTTCATCGGGTTTTCAACAGGTCATGTTGGCAATGTTGAGAACTTTTCGTCCGTTTTCCAAAGTTTTCAACAGGTTTTGAAAAGTTGTCGAAAGATGAGAAACATTGCACGGTGAGCTACTATTTGTTCGAAACCTTTTGAAAGATTGCGAGCGGCATGTCTGACGACTTTTACACCATGGTCGATTCCGGAGACCCGGCACCCGACAACGAGCACATCACCGGCGTGCGCGAAGAGCGTGAGGAAGGCGAGCAGACGACCACGCAGGCGCCAAAAGCCATGTACGCCGCGCGCATCGCCGTCTATGACGACATGCTGTCGACACCGCGCGTGATCGTCATTGATCCGCAAGATGTCCGCACGTATTTGGAAGAGACGGCCAACACCGTCTACCAGTGCATGAAAGAACAAGGTGGCCATATCTCGCTCATGGTCATCCGTGAGATTGTCGAAAACTTTATCCACGCGCACTTTGCCGAGCCCATCATCTCGATTCTGGACGGCGGAGACACCATCCGCTTTGCTGATCAAGGACCCGGCATCGACGACAAGGAGCGCGCTTTCGACTTTGGCGTTACCAGCGCAAACAGCAAGATGAAGCGCTATATCCGTGGAACCGGAGCAGGGTTTCCCATGGTGCAGGAGTATTTGGAAAACGCCGGCGGGGCCGTGTCCATCGAGGACAACATGGGCAACGGCACCGTGGTTACGGTAAGCCTGGATCCTAAACGCGTGCAGGAAATCGAACGCGCCGGCGGGCGCGGTGCTGCCGTGCGGCCCGAGACGGAGCAGCCCGCATATCCCCTGCCGGGAGCTTTTGCGCAGCAGCCCATGGCAACGCAACAGATGCAGCCCCGCGTGGGACAGATGCAGCAGCCCGGAATGCTTCCTACACAAGAGTCCCAGGCGGCGTCGATGTCGATGCCGTCAAACGTGCCAGAGGCCATGCCGCTGGCGGATCAGGATGCAGCAGCAATGCAGCAGGCGACGGGGGCACCGGGTGGCCAGCAAATGGGATATCAGCCGTACCAACAGGGATATCCATATCAGCAGATGCCGCCACTGGGGTATGGCCAGCAGTTCCCACAGCAGCACCAGCAGGGATATCAGCAGCCGTACCAGCAGATGCCGCAGCAGCAGTACAACCCCTGGGCCCAGCAGATGACTCCGCAGCCTTACCAACAGTGGCCTCAAAGTTTTCAACAGCAAATGCCGCCGATGCAGAGTTCTCAACAATCAGCAGCTCAAATGATGTATCCTAATGCAGCAAATCAGTATGCGCAGCCACAGCCGGACGTGTTCGTAAGCGATCGCGGCAACGCCGCGCTGGGCTATCTGGCGCAAAATCAAGCGTGCGGTGCAACCGATCTGGCGAGGGCGTTTGGAAACTCGGCCCCCACTTGGTCACGCACGCTCAATGACTTGGCGCAGGCCGGCTTGGTCATCAAGCATGGCCAGAAATACCATCTGACCGAACTCGGCGCCGCTCGCGTGCGAGCTCAGAGCTAAAGAACGGGAGAGACAGTGGACGAGGAAGCAAGCATCATCCTGGGGGATGCCATCGCCTTTTGCCAGCGCGACGGCCAAGATGCACGCCTCATCAACATGCTGGGGCAATCGCGCGCCATAAGCCTGACCGAAGATACGCTCACGATCGAGGCCCCCTCGCGCTTTGCCATCGCGCAGCTCAAAAAGCATCAGCCGACTATTGAGGCCTATCTGGAAGAAATCGCCTTTGCACCGATCGCGCTCGACATCGTGGCACCGCAAGGAGCCGCGGCGGAATCCGCTGCTGCGACGGCGCCCGCCACGGCTCCCGCTGCTTCCCCGGCGGTGCCGGCCTCCGCAGGCGACGTGCCGACAATCGAGCACCAGCACGGCGATGTTTCCCGTGAAACCATGGCACCGTTGCCGACCGCGGCGGCGACGTCAACGAACGCACCCGTCACGCACATGCCTATCGCTCACGACGCAGCGGCGGGCGCGGATTCGGGCATTGCAATCAAGAACACGCTCTCGGCCGATGATTTTCGTCGCATGATGAACCAGATGAAGGGCGGAGCGCCGACTAAGTCCACGCAAGCTGCGACCCCCGCTTCACCCATGCCGGCACCGACCGTACCGGCCGAGCAGAATGCGGATGGAGCCCCGCTCGCCGCGAACTCAAAATTTACCTTTGAGAACTTTGTCTACGGCCCCGAGAACAGCCATGCCTATCGCTCGGCACTCAAGTTTGCCGCCCTCGCGGACGAGCGCGGCACGTGCACATCACTGTTCATCTACGGCAAATCGGGCCTGGGCAAGACGCACCTGCTGCTTGCCATCAAAAACGAGCTCGCCGAGAAGTCGCCCGAGATCAAGGTCAAGTATGCCAACTCCCAGGCATATCTGGACGACCTGATGACCGAGTTCGACCGCCAAAAGAAGAGCAACGCCCCTATCATGCAGGCATACCACGGCGTGGACGTGCTCATCATCGATGACATCCAAAACATCATCGGCAAGCGCGCGAGCGTGGACTACTTTTTCCAGCTCATGGACGAGTTCATCCGCAACAACAAGAAGGTCGTCATCGCGGCAGACCGCGCCCCCAAGGACCTGAGCATGGACGAGCGTCTGACCAGCCGCTTCAACGCCGGCATGCTCTGCTTGGTCGCAGAGCCCAGCTACGAGATGAAATACAAGATCTTGCAGCGCTATTACGAGAACACCATCGTCGCCGCTCCCGAGGCAGGCGACGACTCGCTGCTGGCGGCCTATGGGGGCGACGGCGGGCACCTGACCGACGAGCACTTTAAACACATGGCCGAGGTCTCGGGCACCAACATCCGCGAACTCGAGAGCTTCTGCGAGCGCTGCGCCGGCGAGGCGGGCGACCGCGAGCGCGAGGGCGGGGAGCTCACCTTTGACGATATCGACGCCATCGCCAGCCAGTACTTCGACACATCGGCCAAAAAGATCAACGTCCAGACGGTTCAGTCCGTCATCGAAGAGCAGTACGGCGTGACGCACGAGGAGCTCATCGGCCCGCGTCGCAACGCCAATATCGCCAAAGCACGCCATATCGCTATCTACCTGGCCATCGAGATGTGCGAGATGACGACCACGGCGGTGGGCGCCGAATTTGGCAACCGCAACCACTCGACCGTCAGTACGAGCTACAAAAAGGTCCAGAAGATGATCCAGGAAGACCGCACCGTCACCGAAGACCTCAAGTCGCTGCGCGATAAAATTACACTGCGCTCGTAGGGAAATAGAGACACCTGTTGAAAACTTGTCGAAACCACGGGCATAAGGTGTCTAAAACCCAACCCGCGGTGATGAAAAGTTTTGCGCAGGTTTTGAACGTGGAAAACCACCCCTGTTGCACACAGGTTGCTGTCGATTCTCTTTCTGGGTCTGACCTGCGTCTTTGGGAGTAATCAACAGTTTCGTCAGTGCTATTACTATTATTAAGATATTTATATCTATAGAAAGGTATTAAAAGATGAAGTTCACCGTCAGCCAGAGCTCGCTTACACAAGCCATCGGCGTCGTTATGAAGGGTGTCGCTTCGGCATCCACCCTCCCCATCCTGTCGGGCGTGCTCGTTAAGGCCCAAGACGGCATCTTGGAATTCCAGACCTCTAACTACACCATCTCGATCCGTCATCGCATCGCGGCGCATGTCGAAGAAGAGGGCGAGATGGTTATTCCCTGTAAGATGCTCTCCAATATCACCAAGACCCTCCCCGATGCCCCGGTCACCTTTGAGCTGTCCGAGCGCCAGGTGCTGATTGGTTGCGAGAAGAGCTCTTTCCGCCTGAACACGCTCGATGCCAATGACTTCCCCGAGTTTCCGGCCTATGCCATCGAGAGTGCCGTGGAGCTGCCGACCGATGTCTCTGTCTCTTATACACATCTGACGCTGCCGACGAAGAGGATAGTGTAGATC
>URPB01000007.1:0-35669 GCA_900549575.1 uncultured Collinsella sp. | reverse complement strand
GCCGCAGTCCAACCTGTCTTCCGTGCCGCTGTGGTTCTTGGCCGAGATGGCCCGCAAGGACGTTACCGTCGTGCTTTCGGGCGAAGGCGCCGACGAGCTCTTTGGCGGCTACGCCTACTACGAGGACACGGTCCCGGTGCGCAAGTACAAAAAGATGGTGCCGCTGCCCATCCGTCGCGCGCTCGGTAACCTGGCGCTGCATATGCCGTACTTCAAGGGACATAACTTCCTGGTCAAGGGTGCCGAGATCCCCGAGAAGTCGTTCCTGGGACAGGCTCTGGTATGGCCGGAGCGCGAGGTCGACGGCGTGCTCAAGCCCGAGTACAACACCGGCGATGGCGCCTTTGAGCTCGCTGCACCCATCTACGCACGCGTGAAGGGTCAGCCCGAACTGGTCAAGAAGCAGTACCTGGACATGAACATGTGGCTCCCGGGCGACATTCTGCTCAAGGCCGACAAGATGTGCATGGCGCACTCGCTGGAGCTGCGCGTGCCCTTCCTGGACCGCAAAGTCATGGAGTTCGCCGAGCACATTCCCGATCGCTACCGCATCAACGAGAACGGCAACAAGCAGGTACTCCGCCACGCTGCCAACAAGTCGCTGCCCGATGAGTGGGCCACCCGTCCCAAGGTGGGCTTCCCGGTGCCGATTGTCTACTGGCTGCGCGAGCAAAAGTGGTACGACTATGTCAAGGAGTACTTCACCGCGCCGTGGGCAAGCGAGTTCTTCAATACCGACGAGCTCATGCACCTGCTCGATCTGCACTTTGCGGGCAAGGGCGATTTCCAGCGCAAGATCTATACGCCGCTCGTGTTCCTAGTGTGGTACAAGCGCTTCTTTATCGACGAGGACCAGCCCGCTGTTCAGGCTGCCTAGCCTCGGCTTACGAACGCCTGCGCGTAACGGCTCCTCCGGGAGCCGTTTTTGCGTGGGTGCGTTTCAGTTACTATAAAACCGTCCCTGCCAAATGGCTGAGAAAGGTGAAAGATGCACCATTCGGATTCCGCGACCGTGACCACGGTCGATACGCTTGCCAAGCTTCTCGATGTGTGCGGCGAGCTGCGCGCATCAGAGCAGGTTGACGAGCGCGCCGTGACCGGCTGCTCGTTTGATTCGCGCGCGGTCTCGGCAGGTGACGTATTCTTTTGCAAAGGTGCTGCCTTTAAGCCCGCGTTTTTGAGCATGGCGCTCGATGCGGGCGCCGTCGCATTTGTGTGCGAGGAGTCGCTGGTCGAGTCTCTGGAGCCGCTGGCGCAGGAGAGCGGTGCTGCGATGCTGGTTGTTGATAGTGTTCGCACGGCCATGGCCCTGTTGCCGCCGGAGGTCTACGACCGTCCCGACCACGACGTCAAGATCGTGGGCATCACCGGCACCAAGGGAAAGACCACGGCCGCTTTTATGCTCCAGTCCATCATCAAGGCGGCGGGCGAGTCCTGCGGCATGATCGGCTCGGTGAGTACCGACGATGGTATCGAGTGCTACGAGAGCACCAACACCACGCCCGAGGCCCCCGAGGTTTGGCGCCATATCGCCAACTGCCGCACGTCCGGTCGCCAGTCCATGGTCATGGAGGTCTCGAGCCAGGCGCTCAAGTACCAACGCGTCGAGAATCTGCCGTTTGACGTGGCGTGCTTCCTCAACATCGGCCGCGACCACATCTCGCCGATCGAACACCCCACGTTTGAGGATTATTTTGAGAGCAAGCTTAGGATCTTTGACCAGGCAAAGACCGCCGTGGTGAATCTGGGCACCGATGAGGTTGACCGTGTGCTAGAGGCAGCGTCGACGGCCGAGCGCTTGGTGACCGCTGGCGTCGAGCATCCCGAGGCAAGCCTGTGGGCGAGCGATGTCCGCATGCTCGGCTTTAACATCGAGTTCAACTTGCACGGCATGAGCGCCGACGAGCCCGAGGCGGGGGAGAAGGTCCTGCTGGGTATCGCGGGCGACTTTAACGTGGAAAACGCGCTGGTCGCTATCGCCGCTGCGCGCGAGATCGGCATCGGTATCGAGGCTATCAAGAAGGGCCTCTCCAAACTGCGTGTGCCGGGCCGCATGGAGGTCGTGGAGTCGAAGGACGGCCGCGTGATCTGCGTCGTTGACTATGCGCACAACCAGCTTTCGTTCCGTTCGCTTTTCTCGTCGGTCAAGCGCGCGTTTCCCGCTAGCCCCGTCATTGCGCTGTTTGGCGCCGCCGGCGGCAAGGCGCAGGAGCGCCGCGAGCAATTGCCACGCGAGGCCGCACCGTATTCCGACCTGATGATCTTTACGAACGAGGATCCAGCTCACGAGGACCCGATGAAGGTCTGTCGCGAGCTTGCCGAGCATGTTCCCGACGATACGCCGAACAAGATCATCCTCGACCGCGAAGCCGCTGTGCATGCGGCGTTCAAGGCGGCGCGCGAGGAGTACGTCAACCCCGATGCTCCCACCATTGTCTTGCTGCTGGCAAAGGGTGACGAGGAGCTCATGCACGTGGGCGACGAGTTCGTGCCCATCGAGAGCGACCTTTCGCTGGCCAATCGCCTGATCGATGTTACCCAGTTTGACTAATGAACCATGATGGCGGCGGCGCCCTGAGTGCGCTGTCGCCATAAGCGTGTTCCCTCAATCAAAACATGCCGTCCAAGTCCAAACCCTTCTACGTAAACGGAGTAACCATGTCCCACAACACCTTGCCGACCGTTGCCGAGCTTTCGGGCGAGATGCGCGAGCGCTTGGCCAAGGTCAAGTACGTCTTTACCGACCTGGATGCCACGATGCTCGCGCCCGGCTCGTGCGTGCTGCGCGACAACGACGACAACCCCTCGACCAAACTCGTCGAGGCCGTCGTGGCGCTCGCTCGCGCTGGCATTCAGGTGGTTCCCACCTCGGGCCGCAACCGTACCATGATCCACGAGGACGCGCGCGTGCTCGGCCTCAACTCCTACATTGGTGAGATGGGCGGCCTGGTCATGTACGACCTCAAAGCCAACGATTGGGAGTATCTGACTGGCGACATGCCTTACGACCCCGCCTGCGGCCTTACTCCGCACCAGGTGATCGAGCAGACCGGCGTGTGCGAGAAGATTCTTGCCCGCTGGCCGCACAAGATCGAGTATCACAACGACATGTCGACCGGCTACAAGTACCGCGAGGTCACCGTCGGCATGCGCGGCGATGTGCCCGACAATGAGGTCCAGGCCATCCTGGACGAGGCCGGCTGCGGCCTGGTGTGGGCCTGTAACGGTCACCTGACGCATCTGTCCAAGCCGACGACGCTCGAGCTCGATCGCGTCGAGGACGGTCGCGCGTTTAACATCAATCCCGCCGGCCTCAACAAGGGCGTTGCCATCGCGCGCTTCTGCGAGCACCTGGGGATCGAGCGCGAGGAGACGCTCGCGCTCGGCGATTCCGAGTCCGACTTCTACATGGCCGATCACGTGGGCACGTTCTGCCTGGTCGAGAATGGCCTGACGAGCGCCGGTGCGCCCGAGTTCCTGGCTGCTTGCGAGAACGCTTTCGTTACGCGCGGCAAAATTGTCGACGGTTGGGCGGCGACGGCAGAGCTGCTGGTCGCGGCGCGTTCGTAGCGCGGCGTCGCCGCACTTGGACATGTCTTTTCGAGAGAGACTGGTGAGGTAATGTCCGATATCGAGAATCCGACAGGCGACACGCGCCCGATTGGCGTGTTCGATTCTGGTTTGGGCGGTCTGACGGTTGCGCGCGCCATCGCGACGGTGCTGCCGCGCGAGTCCGTCTACTACTTCGGCGACACCAAACGCTGCCCCTACGGCACGCGCACCGAGGATGAGGTGCGCTCGTTTGCGTTGCAGGCGGGCCGTTGGCTGTCGAAGCACGACGTCAAGATTATGGTCATCGCCTGCAACACGGCGACAGCTGCGGCCTTGCGTCTGGCCCAGCAGGTGCTCGACGTTCCCGTGATCGGCGTGATCGCGCCGGGTGCCCGTGCGGCAATCAACAGCACCCGCACGCGTCGCGTGGGCGTGCTCGCCACCAACCTCACCATTCGCTCGGGCGCTTACACGCGCGCCATTCAGGACCTAGATGCCGGCGTCGACGTATACGGCTGCCCCGCCTCGAGCTTTGTCGAGGTTGTCGAACACGAGCTCGCCTCGGGTGCGCATCTGCAAGAGCAGTGGCTTGAGAACGAGGACATCTTCGATACGCCTGCCGTGCGTGCGCTGGTGGGTGCCACGGTTGAGCCACTGCGCGACCACGGTATCGATACCGTGGTGCTCGGCTGTACGCATTTTCCGCTGTTGGTGGGACCTATCCGCCATGCGCTGGGGCCTGGGGTACGCGTCGTGAGTTCCGCCGAGGAGACCACGCGCGAGCTGACCGATATCCTCACGCGCCGCGAGCAGCTGGCGGGCGTCGCCGCCGAGCCGCAGCATCGTTTTGCCACGACGGCCGATAACATTGCCGAGTTTGCGGTGGCGGGCAGCTTTATCTTTGGTCAGCCGCTCAAGAGCATTGAGCATATCGATATCGATGAGCTGAAATAGATGTAAGGCCGCCGTCAGAGCCTTCGCCACACCTTTTGCCGAAAGGATTTTTCTATGGAGTACATGCAGGTCAACCGCGCCAACGGTCGCGCCGCCAACGAGTTGCGCCCCGTTAAGCTCACCCGTGGCGTCATGAAGCACGCCCACGGCTCGTGTTTTGCCGAGTTCGGTGACACGCGCGTGTTGTGCGCCGCCACAATCGAGGAGGGCGTGCCGGGCTGGCGAAAGGGAGCTAAGGTCGGCTGGGTGACCGCGGAATACGCCATGCTGCCGGCGTCGACCGGCAAGCGCTGCAAGCGCGAGCACGCCAACCGCAAGGGTCGCTCCATGGAGATCGAGCGCCTCATTGGCCGCAGCCTGCGTACCGTCGTCAACATGAAGGCGCTCGGCGAGTACACCGTCACCGTCGACTGCGATGTGATTCAGGCCGATGGCGGCACGCGTACAGCGAGCATCACCGGCGCCTGGGTGGCGCTGCACGACGCCCTCGCCATGTGGGTCGAGGCGGGCAAGATCGAGCGCATCCCGCTTACCGGCCAGGTGGCTGCAATCTCCATGGGCGTTGTCGACGGCAATACGCTGCTTGACCTCGATTATTCCGAGGACAGCCATGCCGAAGTCGACATGAACCTCGTCGCCACCGACACCGGTGAGATGATCGAGCTCCAGGGCACTGGCGAGCAGGCGCCCTTTGACCGTAAGCGCCTCAACGCCCTGCTCGACCTGGGCGACAAAGGCATCGCCGAGCTCATCGAGCTTCAGCGCCAAGCCATCGCCTAACCTGCCAAAAAGGGACAGGTTTATTTTGGCAGGTTTTATCTGGGAAAACGTCGAAGTATAAGACTGCCGTTGATTGAGAGGGGAGAGGCGGAGGCCCTCGTCGCCCTCGGCGCGGCATTGCTATAGAGACAAGGAGACCGCTCATGGCACTTGAGAAGATCGACATCGACACCCTCGACCCGGCGGCGACCATTGTCGTGGCAACGGGCAACGCCCATAAGCTCACCGAGATCGAGGCCATTTTAGGCAAGGTCATGCCCGAGGTTCGCTTTGTGGCGCTCGGCCAGCTGGGCGATTTTGAGGACCCCGAGGAAAACGGCACGACGTTTTTGGAGAACGCCATCATCAAGGCGCAGGCTGCCGTCGAAGAGACGGGGCTCATGGCCATCGCCGACGATTCTGGCTTGGTCGTCGACGCGCTTGACGGCGAGCCGGGCGTGTATAGCGCGCGCTATGCGGGCGTGCACGGAGACGATGCCGCCAACAACGCCAAGCTTCTCGTTAACCTGGAAGGCGTGGCGGACGAGGACCGCACCGCGCGCTTTATGAGCGTCGTTGCGCTTATCGACACGGATGGTCTGGTCACCTATGGCGAGGGCGCCTGCGAGGGCGTTATCGCACACGAGGGCCGCGGCGATCACGGCTTTGGCTATGACCCGCTGTTCCTGCCGGTCGACACGCCGGGCAAGACCATGGCCGAGCTGACGGCGGACGAGAAGAACGCCATCAGCCATCGTTTCCACGCGCTCGAGCATCTGTCCGCCAAACTGACGGGCGAGGAGTAGGCCGTGCGTGCGGTGGTGCAGCGCGTACTCAACGCCGGCGTGACGGTCGACGGCGAGTGCGTGGGCAAAATTGGGCGCGGCTATCTGGTGCTGCTGGGCGTGGGCCACGGCGACACGCGCGCCGAGGCCGATAAGCTGTGGGGCAAGCTCCGCGGCTTGCGCATTAACGAGGACGAGAACGGCAAGACCAACCTGGCACTTGCCGATGTCGACGGCGAGGTTCTCGTAGTGTCGCAGTTCACGCTGTTCGCCGATTGCCGTCACGGCCGCCGCCCATCGTTTACGGATGCCGGCGCCCCCGATGTCGCCAACGAGCTCTACGAGTACTTCCTGACGCTCGTTCGTCAAGATGTCGAACACGTGGCGCATGGCATCTTTGGCGCCGATATGAAAGTCGACCTCGTCAACGACGGCCCATTCACCATCGTCCTCGATACCGACAATCTGTAAGTAGCCAAATTAGCTACTTGCGCGTGGTCGCAACAGGGTGCTATAGTATTAGAGTTTTGTCTATCTTAGGGGTATTATCCCCTTTTTGAATTGCACCTTCTGGAGGCCCTGTTCATGGAAGAGATGGAAGTCAATCACGTCGACGACATCCACGAGAAGCTGACCGATATGGTGGGCGATCGCGTCAAGGTGAAGGCCAACATGGGCCGCACCCGCGTCGTCGAGCGCATGGGCACCATCAAGAGCGTCCACCCCGCCGTCTTTATCGTCGAGGTTGACGAACGTCGCGGCCGCAAGTCGCGTCAGTCCTACCAGTATATCGATGTCCTCACCGGGCAGGTCGAGCTGTTCGACCCCGAGAGCGGTGAGCACATTTTTACCCCGCTCGGCAATCAGCTCGAGGAGCACTAACGGTGACCGATCGGTCCCTGACTCTTTCCGCGCCGGCAAAGATTAACCTCTACCTGGGGGTTCATACCGAGCGCGATGACCGCGGCTACCACAGGGTCGATTCCCTGATGGCAGCCGTCGGTCTTTCCGATTCCGTGACGGTCGCGCCGGCGCAGGCGCTGACCGTCCAGACGGTTCCGGCATCAGATTTTCCCATGCAAAAGAATACGGCGTATCGGGCTGCGGTTGCTATGGCCGAGCATTATGGTTGCGAGGCAAACATCTGCGTGACGATTGAGAAGCGCATTCCATTGTGCGCCGGCTTGGGCGGCCCCTCGACGGACGCGGCCGCGGTCATTGTCGCCTTGGCGGAGCTCTGGGGAATTGATCGCACCGACCCCGCGCTCGACGACATTGCGCGGGGTATTGGTGCTGACGTCCCGTTCTTTTTGCACGCGAGCCTTGCGTTCTACGTAGGTGGGGGAGACGTGCTGGCAACTGAGTATCCCGCGCTGCCCGCAACGCCCGTCGTGTTGGTCAAGCCGCGCGAGGCAAGCGTTTCAACAATTGAAGCCTATCGACGTTTTGACGAGGCTCCGGTGCCTGCAGACAAGCCCGGCGCGATAGCTTCTGCCTTGCATGCTGGTGATGCCGAGACGGCATATGCGCTCATCCATAACAACCTAGGTGTCATTTCCGCACAGATGGAGCCGCAGATTCAAACGGTTCTCGATTGGCTGCGTAAACAGGACGGCACCGTTGCTATAGATGTGTGCGGATCGGGCGCCTGTTCGTTTGCTCTCTGCGATACCGCCGCCACGGCCGAAAGGCTTGCCGACGCTGCCCTGCAAAACGGCTGGTGGTCCTGCGCGACGGAGTTCATTCCCAACACGGTTCGCATCGAAGTGCCAAAGAAGTAAAAAATTTCTCTGGCACACGACGGAGATCTTTGTTACTATAGTCGAGCTAACGGGTTGTGGCTCAGTTTGGTAGAGCACTGCGTTCGGGACGCAGGGGTCGCTGGTTCAAATCCAGTCAACCCGACCAGAGCATGAGGAGGGACCGCTTCTTGCGGTCCCTTTTTTTAGCTATTGTTGTGATACCGCGATACCCGCGGTATACTCATTCGAGCTTGTCTCGCTGTATTGTGGAGGTCTACATGTTTGGACTGAGGGCTCCTGAGCTCATCATTATTCTCGTCGTTGTCCTGATTATCTTTGGGCCCAAGAACCTGCCGAAGCTCGGTAAGTCCCTCGGCTCTACCGTCAAGAATATCCGCGAGGGTATGGAGGGCGATGATAAGGGCGAAACCAAGCAGGCCGAGGACGTTGTGGTCGAGGAGTCCAAGGAGGACAAGGAGATCGCAGAGCTCGAGGCCAAGCTCGCCGCCGCCAAGCAAAAGAAGGCAGAGGACAGCGACGCGGACGCAGAGTAGTCCCATCCCTTTGGGGTGAGCACCTGACCGGCTTGCCCGCAGGCTAGCCGGTCTTTTTCGTTTTGTTGACAGTTGATCGTTTGATCAGAGTTGGGGAGATATCCGTATGGACGCAAGCCAGATCGTACTGACCGCTGAGGGCCGCCAGAAGCTCGTCGAGGAGCTCGCTTGGCGTGAGGGCGATTACGCCAAGGAGATCGTCGAGGACATCAAGGAAGCCCGCGCGTTCGGCGACCTTTCGGAGAACTCCGAGTATGACGCGGCTAAGGACAAGCAAGCCCAGAACGCCGCTCGTATCGCCGAGATCCAGGCCATCCTCGCCAACGCTCAGATCGCTGCCAGCACGGGCGACCTGACCGTCTCCATTGGCTCGACCGTCACCCTGGTTGACCCCAACGGTGAGCTCATGGACGTCACGCTTGTCGGTACCACCGAGACCAACTCGCTCGAGCACAAGATTTCCAACGAGTCTCCGGTCGGCCACGCCATCATCGGTCATGGCGAGGGCGACTCCGTCGAGGTCGTTACGCCTTCCGGCAAGACCCGCATCTACACCATCGCCAAGATCGCACGCTAGACCACGGTCCCGCGTAAAGGTATGTTTTCGCTCCCTGGGACCGAATCCTGGGGAGCGTTTTAGTTTGAGGAGCTATCTTATGGCAGAAAACCAGAACGCCGCCGATCAGGCATCGACGCTCAACGACGAGCGCGCCACCCGCCTGGCCAAGCGTGCCTCCCTGTTCGAGGCGGGCCAGAACCCGTATCCCGAGCACTCCGAGATTGAGGACTACGTCGTCGACATCGAGACTAAGTACGCCGAGCTCGCCGATGGCGAGGACACCGAGGACGTCGTGAAGATCGGCGGTCGTGTGGTCGCCAAGCGCGGTCAGGGCAAGATCATGTTCATCGTCGTGCGCGACGCGACTGCCGAGATTCAGCTGTTCTGCCGCATCAACGACATGGACGAGGCTGCCTGGAATACGCTCAAGGCCCTCGACCTGGGCGACATCCTGGGCGTGACCGGCGTGGTTGTGCGCACCCAGCGCGGCCAGCTTTCCGTTGCCCCTAAGAGTGCGACGCTGCTGTCCAAGGCCGTTCGCCCGTTGCCCGAGAAGTTCCACGGTCTCTCCGACAAGGAGACCCGCTATCGTCAGCGCTATGTCGACCTGATCGCCAACGATGACGTTCGCGAGACCTTCCGCAAGCGCTCGCAGATCCTCTCCACGTTCCGCCGCTTTATGGAGTCCGACGGCTACATGGAGGTCGAGACCCCTATCCTGCAGACCATCCAGGGCGGAGCTACTGCCAAGCCGTTCATCACGCACTTCAACGCGCTCGATCAGGAGTGCTACCTGCGTATCGCCACCGAGCTGCACCTCAAGCGCTGCATCGTCGGCGGCTTTGAGCGCGTGTTCGAGATTGGCCGCATCTTCCGCAACGAGGGCATGGACCTCACCCACAACCCCGAGTTCACCACGATGGAGGCCTACCGTGCCTTCTCCGATCTCGAGGGCATGAAGGCGCTTGCCCAGGGCGTCATCAAGGCTGCCAACAAGGCCATCGGCAACCCCGAGGTCATCGAGTACCAGGGCCAGACCATCGATCTTTCCGGTGAGTGGGCAAGCCGCCCCATGACTGATATTGTCTCTGACGTGCTCGGCAAGAAAGTCACCATCGACACGCCGGTCGAGGAGCTTGCTGCCGCCGCGCGCGAGAAGGGCCTGGAGATCAAGCCCGAGTGGACTGCTGGCAAGATCATCGCCGAGATTTACGATGAGCTGGGCGAGGACACCATCGTCAACCCGACCTTCGTGTGCGATTACCCCATCGAGGTCAGCCCGCTTGCCAAGCGTTTTGAGGACGACCCGCGTCTGACGCACCGCTTTGAGCTGGTTATCGCCGGTCACGAGTACGCTAACGCGTTCTCCGAGCTCAACGACCCGGTCGACCAGGCCGAGCGCTTTGCCGCTCAGATGGCCGAGAAGGCTGGCGGTGACGACGAGGCCATGGAGTACGACGAGGACTACGTGCGCGCCCTCGAGTACGGCATGCCTCCCGCGGGCGGCATCGGCATCGGTATCGACCGCGTGGTCATGCTGCTCACCAACCAGGCCTCCATCCGCGACGTCCTGCTGTTCCCGCACATGAAGCCCGAGAAGGGTTTCCAGTCCGGTGCTGCTGCCGCCAAGGCCGCCGAGGCCGGCAACGCCTCGAGCCCGTTCGTCAAATCGCTCAAGCCTACGCTCGATTACTCTAAGATCGCCGTCGAGCCGCTGTTCGAGGAGTTTGTCGACTTTGATACCTTCTCCAAGAGCGATTTCCGCGCCGTGAAGGTCAAGGCGTGCGAAGCCGTCAAGAAGTCCAAGAAGCTGCTGAACTTTACGCTCGACGACGGTACCGGTACCGACCGCACCATCCTTTCCGGCATCCATGAATACTATGAGCCCGAGGACTTGGTCGGCAAGACCCTGCTCGCCATCACCAACCTTCCTCCGCGCAAGATGATGGGCATTCCCAGCTGCGGCATGCTGATCAGCGCTATTCACGAGGAGGAGGGCGAGGAGCGCCTCAATCTGATTCAGCTCGACGCTTCCATCCCCGCCGGCGCAAAGATGTGCTAACTAGTTACGCGGTTCTACGAACCGCGTAACGGCTCGACGCTGCGCGCCGCCCAGGGCGACAATTTGTCATTCAAAAGGTAAGGCATGACCAGAAGGTCTATGTCTTGCCTTTTTCATGCCAACTTGTTCGCCCTGGACGTCGCTCGCTGTCCGTCCTCTACCTGCGGCGTTGCCTTGGTTGGCACTTAGGGACGTTCTTAAACGACTAGCCATTCAAGAACGTCCCCAACGACTACCTAACGGCTATTGCGTACATGACTCACATGACAGTTGTCTCTTTTATGTTTCCTTTAGCCGTCGCTGCCTAGGATGGGAGTTAGTCGGCAGGAAGGGAGCGTCTGTATGGACGATGCGAGCGAGCGCGCGATCGAAGAGGACATGCTCGATCAGTTCAATTACTTTGATGATGAGGACGAGGAGCTGATCGACCGTCGCGAGCCAGCGCCGCTTGATTCCTTTGATCTGGTCGATGAAGAGGCTGATGAGGTTGAGGATGAATCGACGGAACCCCCACAGCCTTCGCGCCTTGACTCACTGCCTTCGAGAGCCCCCATGCACCACGGTGTCCGTGCCGGCGCGCTCCATATGAAAACTGACTGGCGCCAGATCGTGACCGCGGGCGATGAGCTTGCCGTCGATGCGCCACTTACCGACAAATCATCCATCATCTGCCGCACCGGTATGCTTATGCTCGCGAGCGGAACGGGTGCCTGGCGTGTACGCGATACCATGAACCGCGTCGCCGCCGTACTCGGTGTCACCATCCACGTTGACTTAAGTCTCCTGTCGTTTGAGTGCACCTGCATCGAAGGCGGCCACTGCTTTAACGAGGTCGTCAGCCTGCCAACAACGGGCGTCAACACTCATCGCATTTGGATGATGGAGAGCTTCCTAAAGGAAATCGAGACTTATGGGCGCCGGTTTACCGTGCATGAGTATCACGAGATGCTCAAGACCGTTGAGAGTTCAAAACCTGATTACGCGCCTTGGCAACAGGGCCTTGCGGCGGCCTGCGCCTGTGGCGCCTTTGTCTTTTTACTTGGTGGCGGTCCCATTGAGATGGCATGTGCGTTCGTGGGCGCGGGCGTCGGCAACTTTGCCCGTTCTCATATCCTCAAGCAGGGCCTCGGCCAGTTTAGCGCGTTGACGATTGGCGTCGCGCTGGCCTGTATCTCGTATTTACTGGCGTTGCTCGGCCTTGGCCAGGTCATTCCGGGGGCAATGTCGCACCAAGAAGGCTATATCGGCGCCATGCTCTTTGTCATCCCCGGCTTTCCCCTCATTACGGCAGGCCTCGACATCGCAAAGCTCGATATGCGAAGCGGCATCGAGCGTCTTTCGTATGCTGTGTCAATTATTGTGATGGCGACCCTCGTAGGCTGGATGGTTGCCGAGTGTGTGGGACTGGCGCCGGATGACTTCGCCCCGCTCGGCCTCTCACCGTTGGCTCTTACGCTCTTGCGCATACTGATGAGCTTTATCGGTGTATTTGGCTTCTCGGTTATGTTCAACAGTCCGATAAAGATGGCCGCGGCGGCTGGGCTCATCGGTGCCGTGTCTAATACCTTGCGCCTTACGCTCGTCGATGCGCCGACGCTGTTTCCCTTTCTGGGCCTGAGTGCAGGCATGCCTCCCGAGGCGGCGGCGTTTATCGGCGCGCTGGTGTCGGGACTGCTTGCGAGCCTGGCCGAAATCAAGCTCACGTACCCGCGCATCGCCCTCACGGTGCCATCGATTGTCATCATGGTGCCGGGACTGTATCTGTATCGCTCGATGTACTACATGTGCACGTTTGACACGGTTAATATGCTTGGCTGGTTTGTGCGTGCGGTGCTCATCGTGGCGTTCCTTCCCGTCGGCCTGAGCGTAGCGAGAACTCTCACCGATCCCCGCTGGCGCCACACCAGCTAATTGGTGCAAGGGGGACAGGTTACTTTGCACCAATACGCCGAGCATCTCCACAAACTCAACGCTTACGAAGCGCGTGTTGTTCGTGTTAGGGTAGTTCCACCACATAAGTAGTCGCAGACGCACGTACCGCGGGCGGGCGAGATGAAGTCCCAGTAACTCCATCTCGCCTGCCCGTTTTTTTTGCACGCGCCGCGGCGTAACACAGAAAGGATTTCGCCCTTTATGCCTATCAACAAACGAGAGAGCCTGCTGTTCACCTTTATCATGTGTTTTTGTATGGTGCTCTGGATGAGCATCTACAACGTTGCCCTGCAGCATGGGGCCATCAACGGCGAGGTTGTTGCCGCTGCATGGCTTGGCTTCCCCGTTGCCTACGTCTTTGCCATGTGCTGCGACTGGTTTATCGCCAGCCCGCCAGCCAAAGGCTTCGCCTTCAAGTTCCTGGTTACTCCGGGCAAGAGCTCGCCGCTCGCTATGACGCTCGCCGTCAGCTCCTGCATGGTCGTCCCCATGGTCATCATCATGTCGCTCTACGGCGCCTGCGAGGGCCTGTTCCATATGCCCGGCGGCCCGCTTGCCAATTTGCAGGCGCTGCCGATGATGTGGCTCGTCAACATTCCGCGCAACTTTATCATGGCCCTGCCCTGGAACCTGCTGGTGGCCGGTCCGGTTGCCCGGTTTGTCTTCCGTCGCGCCTTCCCCATGGGCACGGTCTTTGCCGAGCCGCACATGGAGCTCGTGCACATGCCGGGTGCTCCCGCTGCCGAGGAGGTTGCCAACATTTCCGAGGGCATGGACGTCGAGCCTGCCTGCTAGGCAACGCTCAGAACCAGACCCCCAAACAGACCGGAGCGATTCCTTTTTTGTAGACGTTGTCGTATGGCTCCGTGCGGAAAAGGTCCCAACGGTTAACATATACTCCATATGGGTAAAGAGACCAAAGCGCTGCCGCGGGGCGGCGCTTTGCGTTTGAAAAAACTAGCTCGTCTAAGAGGAACTAGCATGTTAGACCGTTTTACCGATCGCGCGCGCAAGGTCATGTCCATGGCCAAGCAAGAGGCGCTCGATCTACACTCAAATAAAGTGGGTACCGAGCATCTGCTGCTCGCGCTCGCTAAGGAGGACGAGGGCATTGCCGCCGAGGCACTGCGCTCGCTCGATATCTCCTACGACGACATCATGGACACCCTCAAGGAGGTCCAGACCACCGTTCCCGAGCCCAGCGAGGAGACCGAGGCCGCCAAGCTCGCCTTTACGCCGCTCGTCATTAGCGTGATGGAGCGTTCCTTCCGTGTGGCGCGCGAGAACAACCAGACCTATGTGTCGACCGAGCACCTGCTCATCGGTATCGTCGAAGAGGGCAACGGAATGGCCATGGACATCCTCATGCGCCTGGGTGTTTCGTCCGCTTCTATCAAAAAGGCCATCGAAAAGCTCACCGCCAAGGACCAGGACAAGAAGCGTCCGCTCGCCGGAGCTGGCGCCGGCCGCCCCGGTGCGGGCCTGCCGTTCTTTAGCGGCTCGGACGCCTCACAGCAAAAGGGGGACGGCACCGACACGCTCAAGCAGTTCGCCACCAACCTCACACAGAAGGCGCGCGACGGCAAGCTCGATCCCGTGATCGGTCGCGAAAAGGAAGTCCAGCGCATGATGGAGATCCTTTCGCGCCGCACCAAGAACAACCCGCTTATCTTGGGTGATCCCGGCGTGGGCAAGACAGCCATCGTCGAGGGCCTGGCTCAGCAGATTGCCGCCGGCAACGTGCCCGAGAACCTCATGAACCAGAATATCTGGACACTCGACCTGCCGGGTCTTGTTGCGGGCGCCAAGTATCGCGGCGAGTTCGAGGAGCGTCTCAAGAACGTGATCCAGGAGGCGACCGAAGCCGACGACGTTATCTTGTTTATCGACGAGATGCACACCATCATCGGTGCCGGCTCTGCTGAGGGTTCTATCGATGCGAGCTCCATGCTCAAGCCCGTTCTCGCACGCGGTGCCTTCCAGATCATCGGCGCCACCACGGCCGAGGAGTTCCGCAAGTACCTTACCAAGGATCCGGCCTTTGAGCGTCGCTTCCAGACAATCGATGTCGAGGAGCCGAGCGTCGAGGACACGGTCAAGATCCTGACCGCGCTCAAGCCGCGCTACGAGGAGCACCACCATGTGCGTTACACACAGGGTGCTATCGAGGCCGCCGCGAACCTCTCCAACCGCTACATTCAGGACCGCTTCCTGCCCGATAAGGCCATCGACCTTATCGACGAGGCCGGTGCCCGCGCCCGCATCGCCGCTAACCGCGCGCCCGAGCCGGTGCGCGAGGCCGAGCATCGCGTCGAAGAGCTCAAGGCTGCCGCACAGGAGGCCACCGAGAGCGACGACATGAACAAGGCTGCCGAGATCACTGAGCAGCAAAAGGCTGCCGAGATTGAGGTTGCCGAGGCCAAGGCTGCCTGGACGGCCGAGCTCGACGCGAGCCCGCTCACCATCGACGTCGCCCAGATCGCCGACATCGTCTCCGTGACCTCGGGTGTGCCGGTGTCTTCGCTCACCGAGAGCGAGAGCCGTCGCCTGCTGCAGACCGAAAGCGTGCTCAAGACCCGCATTATCGGCCAGGACGAGGCAGTCGAGGCCGTTGCCAAGGCCGTGCGCCGCAGTCGCTCGCCGCTCAAGGACCCGCGTCGCCCCGGCGGCAGCTTTATCTTCCTGGGTCCCACCGGCACGGGCAAGACCGAGCTCGCCAAGACGCTTGCCGAGTATCTCTTTGGCAGCAAGGACGCGCTCATCAGCTTCGACATGTCGGAGTTTGGCAGCGAGTTCGAGGTCTCCAAGCTTATCGGTAGCCCCCCGGGCTACGTTGGCCATGACGAGGGCGGTCAGCTCACCAAGGCCGTGCGCCGTCATCCGTACTCGGTTGTGCTGTTTGACGAGATCGAGAAGGCGCACCCCGATATCTTCAACATTCTGCTGCAGGTGCTGGAGGAGGGCCGCCTGACCGATAGCCAAGGCAAGACGGTCGACTTCCGCAATACCGTGATCATCATGACGTCCAACGTGGGCGCCCGCGAGATTGCGCAGGATGCGAGCGTTGGCTTTGGCACCACCGGCGAGCACGGCCTTACCTCGAGCGAGATTAAGGGCCGTGCGATGGGCGAACTCAAGCGCCTGTTCCGCCCCGAGCTGCTCAACCGTATCGACGACATCGTGGTGTTCCAGAAGCTTTCGGGCGAGAATCTGACCAAGATCGCGCACCTGCTGGTGGACGACTTGCGTCAACGCCTGATTGCCAACGGCATGAACATCAAGCTCACCGATGCGGCCTACGACAAGATTGTGGCCGAGGGCACCGACCTCACCAATGGCGCGCGTCCGCTGCGCCGCGCCATCCAAAAGCTCATTGAGGACCCGCTGTCCGAGGAGCTGCTGGCCGGCGAGTGGGGCGAGGGCGATACCGTCCTGTGCGATGTGGCCGACGGCAAGTTTGTCTTTAGCCACGGCACGGGCGAGATTCCGGCACCGCGTCCGGTCGGCGCGCTCGGCGGCGATACCGCTCCGGCGGCGCCGCACACCGGCAACGCCACGCCCGTAAGCGGCGGCGTGACCTCGGGCCCCGGCGGCATGATGCAAGCCGGCTCTGGCGCGCTGTAAAGTGTGAAATAGTCTGAATGAAGGGGATGTTCCAGCTGGGACGTCCCCTTTCTGGTAAAGGCGGCATTCATCCTAAATGCTATACTAAGTAAAGGAAAGCGTATAGCAAAAGGAGCCAACATGTCTATGTCGATACTAGACTCACGGCCGGTTCAGATGAACGTGCGCATGGATCGCCAACTCAAGGATGCCGGGGACGCCGTTTTGGCACAGATTGGCATGACGCCGTCGCAAGCCGTTCGGACACTTTGGGAGTATCTGGTCGTTAACGGACATATGCCCTCGAAGGGAGACGCGGCGGCTCCAGTTTCTGACGGAGTGGAGCCCCGGCGCATGGAGTCAAGGGCCGCGCAAGGCAGCCATATCGTTCGCGATTCGTGCCTCAAATACGGCATCCCCATCCCTGAGTTCTCGGGAGACTATGACGACCTCTATGAGGAGGCCATGGCGGAGCGCTATCCCGAGTGGGTGGAACTATGAGCACAGAAGGCGTCCTCAAGCTGTTAATCGATACCAACGTATGGATGGATTATTTTTCTGGCAGGTCCGACCGTACGGCAAATGTCGCCCATCTGATCGAGATTGCCGACGCCTCGGAGCGGATTGCCCTGTTTGCCTCGTCGCTTTCGGTCAAAGACGTTTCATATCTTGTCTCGGCGGCAATCAAGCAGGAGTGCCGAAGAAAGACTGGCTCACTGAGCGATAACGCCATTGCGGCGGCAGACGAAACGGCCTGGGCATGCGTTCGACAGATGCGCGAGCTAGCCCTCATCGCCCCGGTCGGTGCAGATGAGGTCTTCGACTCCTTTGTGTTCAAGTATCATCACAACGACTTTGAGGACGACCTGATACTGGGCGTCGCTAATCGCATTGATGCCGATTACGTCGTGACGGAGGACAAAAACCTCATTAAACATACCAATGGCGTATGCATAAACGTTGATCAAGCTTTGAGGTTGGTTGAAGGGTCCAACGCCCCTTCGGTGCGGCCCGTCTAACCTGCTTTATCTTAATAAAGTAGCGTTTCCCCGCCGTTAGCCGATGATGCGAGGGCGCTCGGCGTTTTCGACTGGTTTATGCACGCAAAGTCTGGGAATATACAAGGCGCATGTCTTACTGTCTAACCAGTTGCGCCAAGGAGGCACCATGGATTACAAGATTACCGGCTACGAGCCCGCCCAGCTGTTCCATTTCTTTGAGGAGGTCAGCGCGATCCCCCGTGGGTCTGGCAACGAGAAGGGCATCAGCGATTTCCTGGTTGCGTTTGCCAAGGAGCGCGGCCTCGATGTGTACCAGGACGAGGTCTACAACGTCATCATTCGCAAGCCCGCTTCTGCCGGCGCCGAGAATGCTCCGGCCGTGATGCTGCAGGGCCACATCGATATGGTGTGCGACAAGTTGGGCTCCGTTGAGCACGACTTTACGACCGACGGTATCGACCTGGTCGTCAAGGACGGCGTCCTCACCGCTAACGGCACCACCCTGGGTGCCGACAACGGCATTGCTGTCGCTCTGATGCTCACTGTTCTCGATGACGATTCGATCGTTCACCCCGCCCTCGAGTGCGTATTCACCACCGACGAGGAGACTGGCCTGGTCGGTGCCGAGACGCTCGACAAGTCCCAGATTAGCGCCCGCACCATGATTAACCTTGACTCCGAGGAAGAGGGCGTTGCCACCGTCAGCTGCGCCGGCGGCGTCGTTGTTACCTACGCCTGCCCCATCGTGCGCGAGCACAAGACCGGCAGCACCCTCACGCTCGACATCTCCGGCCTACTGGGTGGTCATTCCGGCAACGATATCAACCTAGAGCGCGGCAACGGCAACCTCATCATGGCCCGCATCATCGACCGCCTGATGGTTGCCGGCGAGCCCGCCATCGTTAGCTTTAACGGCGGCACCAAGGACAACGCCATCAACCGTGAGTGCAAGGCTGTTCTGGTCTACGCCGACCACGCTGCCGCCGAGGCCGCGGCCCAGATCGCAAAGGGCATCATCGCCGACGTCACTGCCGAGCTCGAGGTCTTCGACCCCGGCTTTACCTGCACCGTCGAGATTGCCGATAACGCTGAGGTCGAGGCCATGGACCAGAAGTCCGCGCTTGCCCTCATCCGCGCCCTGCGTCTTGCCCCTAACGGCGTGATTCGCCGCAACGTCGCCACCGACGGCTCCGTCGAGGTTTCCTCCAACATCGGTGTGGTTGCCACTTCTGACGACGAGGTCAAGATCATGCTGTCCCCGCGCTCCTCGATCACCTCGCTGCAGGACGAGTTCAAGGACCGCCTGCAGACGCTGGCCGATGTCCTGGGCTTCGACGCCAAGTTTGAGTTCGAGTATCCCGGCTGGAGCTATGCCGAGCATTCGCCGGTCCGCGACGTCTTTGTCGAGAGCTATCGTGAGCTCTTTGGCTCCGAGCTGCGCATCGAGTCCATTCACGCCGGCCTTGAGTGCGGCCTGTTTGCCGAGGCCCTGCACGGTCTGGACGCCATCGCCGTGGGCCCGACGCTCTCCGATGTCCACACCCCGGACGAGAGCATGGAGCTCGCTTCTGCCGAGCGCTTCTACGAGCTGCTCATCGACGTCCTCAAGCGCCTTGCCGCGTAAAGGTCACGCCGGCAGCGGTCCGAGCCACGTGCTAGCGGATTGCAAATGACATTACGAGAGGGGACACCCGGTCTTTTGCGACAGGTGCCCCCTCTCTTCTTTTAAGAAATGGGAAATTGCCTGGCGTCTAACCCATATCACCCTTTAGTCAATTTGGAACGTGTCTCTATAGTTTTGTCCACTCTCCCGGGACGACCCCGCCTTCCTTGAGGCGCGTCGGGAGGCTCGGCGTTACAGAGACGGCAAGGCCGGACGGGGATTACCTCTTCGCGATGGAGGGGAACCCCCGGCGCTGGAGGGCGACGGGGAAGAGCCATGCGATCAAAACGGGGAGCAGCGACTGCCGAAAGTTGATCGTCTCGCACAAGCGCCAGCACGACATTCGGGCTTTCGGATCCTAGGGAGCGGATGGCCGGGGCGGAGATTCCGGTTCAGAGTCAGAGAAGAAGAGGTGAAGGCTTGAGCCCCGGTGGAGGGAATTAGTGCCTTCCCGGGCGTAGCGCCATGTCTCCTCCACGGTATCGCCCGGAACCTTTACGTCCCCGCTTCGGAGCAGATTGATGAAACCCTCGGGGTCGTTCCGGTATTTCTTGCCGAAGGCTGCGGAAAGCTGCCTCTTCTCGTCATCGCTGAATTCGCGTACGGAGCCGTAGAGCGCATGCTCGAGGTTGCGGGACATGAAGTAGACTCTGTAGGGGACTGCGTGTTTTCTGTGCTTGAGCTCGCGCGTGCCCGCGAGCTCAAGCAGCGCGGCAGACTTTCTCTCGTTTCTGTCTACCACCCTAGCGGTGTCCCGGGCGGTGATAGAGTCGCGGCCATAGACGAATCCATCGCAGTCCCCCTCGACGATGCACTCGTTCGGTATGAAGGCGCCGTCCAGGTCGACGATGTGGATGATCCGGTCGAGGTCGGTCCATTCGTACTCGTGCCGCGACGCGATGCGGTCGACGACGAACTGGCGCACGGTGTCGCGCACCCTGTCCTTGACGGCGAAGGAGGCCTCCCATGAGAAGGGTCGCACCGTGGTAACGTCGCAGTGGAAGGCGAGCGCCCTCGCCTCGGGCGGTGCACCGTTTGCGGCGAAGTTGAGCGCGGCCTGCATGGGCTCGAGGAGCGCGTTTTCATCGCTCGGCCCCTCCACGAGAATCAGGACGACCCGCTTCTCCCTTGCCATGGTCACTCGCCTCCCATGGAGGACAGAAGGGAGTCGAAGTCGAGGGCCTGGGGGCTTCCAGCCTCAAGGAGGGCGGAGCCTATCGCGGAGGTTCTGGTCGGCTCGTACAGCTGTTCCTTCTGCCCCCCGAGGTTGATGGCTCTCAGGTATTGGTTCCTGAGGTTGTTCGAGGGTGCCATGCCCCGGAACCCGATGTAGCGGTTGTTGGGGTTGGAGGTCGAGAAGACGAGGCATCCGACCGGGAGACATTCAAGCGCTCGCAGGTTGTGAGCGGTGAAGATGAGCTGGCCCTTGCCCTGCTCGGTCACGACTTCGAGGAGCTCGCCGAGCAGGAACTCGAACACTCCGGAGTCGATCTCGTCAACGACGAGACAGGCGCTGTCGTCATTGAAGACGTTTATCAGCCAGCCGAGCATCGATGCGATCTTCTTGATTCCTTCCGATTCTGTTCTGAAGGGGACGCGTACCCCCTGCCGGCATGATAGGAGCTCGACGCGCTCGCCCGGTGTGCCGTCTTCCATCGTTTCGCCGTGGAGGGTGTTCACTTGGATGCTGAGTCCCGGAACGATTGCCCCAAGCGCGCAGTTGATGGTCTCGACGGTCTTGCGGACCGAGTCGCAGACTTCTGAGGGGAGGACCGTTGTCTGATCGATAGGGAGTGACACGTCGCGGATGACAGGGGCCTTTCCGGCCTCCTCGGGTGACCATCCGCCTGTGCTGCTGCCCGGGGAGGCGAGGAGGAAGATGTTGAACGCCAGCGCCGCGCTTCGGCGCGTGTCACAGACCCTCATCTTATCGTCGGCGAACCTGTTCAGGAGCGTCGTGGAGTCCATGAGTGGAACCAATACGCTCTCGTACGCCGTCCTCGCCGCCTCGGATAGGGAGTTATTTCCGAGGCGCTCGAGATAGGACTTTCTCGCGGCGACCGCGAAGGCGACCATGGCGTTCGAGAACAGCTTCGAGGAGCCCTGCAGGTCGGGGGAGCGCCGTGCGACGGTGAGGTCGAGGTCGGCCTCCCTTCCGGCGAGATTTCTGAGTGCCCGCCACCTGTTGACGGGCTTCAGGTTCTGGCTGTCCTCGGTATCGGCCGCATCGTAGGCGGCGAGCCTTCTCTTGACGAGCCCCTCGGCGCGGACGGAGAGGTCCTCGGAGAGGAGGCGCGGTCTGTCGTCGAGCCTGTCGAAGGAGAACGAGTAGCAAACTGTGAAGGGCTTCCCGGCCGCTACGGTGCCGCCGAGCCCGCCTACGAAGCCGAGCGAGGAAGGGGAACCCTCCGTCACCTCGACCTCGATGCTGATTTTGGCGCACTCGGCAGAGGGGCCGATCAGATCGACGCTTTCACGGTCGAGCGGAAAGCCGCACATCAAATCCTGGACTCGCGCGAGGGATTCGACGACGGCGGTCTTGCCCGATCCGTTCTGACCGTATATTCCCATCACGCTGGAACCGAAGGGGCTGTCCTTGAAGCCGATCGTGCCGTTAGCAACGTTTTTCACATTTGAGAGCTCTATGGAGCGAATACGGATCATGGTGCCCTCCTTGAACACAATTTATATTACTATATATCGAATAATCGATATAAAATCAAGATAACAATTATTAAGAATGGAAATGAGATCAACCAATAATTAAAACAAATTTGCATTCAAGCTATTATTTTTACTTGATTTAAGACGGAGTGGAATGTGAGCGCACAAGGAGATGCGGAATCGATGAGAGCCTCGAAAAAAATTACTGCAGTGTTATCATCTTTCATCCTCTCTATTCTTCCATTTCTGATTCTATGGGCGGCTTGGTCAGCCCTCCCTGATACAATTCCCGCTCATTGGAGTGGGGGTGTGGTTGATCGATGGGGTAATAAGCTTGAATTGCTGGTTGTTCCGCTGTTTTCTCTGATTGGTTCTATTGCAATTTCTGTGTACCTTATTGTTTCCACGCGGCGAAGAGAGTTCGCGGATTTCTCTGTTCGAATGCGACGGGACTTTGTTGCGTGCTATATTTCCAATCTTCTTTTATCGACAACCTGCTCAGTGATAATTGCCGTTTGGGTTCAGTTGATTCTTACGCAAAACACTGCGGTTGATGGGGGGCTTGGACTATCGATCCTGTATTCCCTTCCCGGGCTATATGTGATCTTGTGCGCTTTGCCGCCTTTTTATGCGAGCGGCGAGAGCAAAAAGGCGGAGCGCCTGATAACAGTTCTTATTGGCGGCGCGGAGATTGTTCTTTGTGGAATAGTGCTTGAAGGTTCGGCTGCCTCTTATGCGATGATTGGACTGATGATTCTGTTCTGTGCGTTTGAGATTGTGTCACAGGCAAGGGATAGCCGGTCCTTATGAGTTGAATTACGCGCGTGCTGATATAAAGGTTGGCATGTTAGGCTGGTTGTTTTCTCGTTCTGGGACATTTGCAGTAGGATGAGTGGGACTAGGCGCGCTGCGGTGTGATGGTGACGGTTGAGACTTGTATCGCTGCAAATCCGCTGATGCACATTTTGCTATTGGGCTTGAAGGTGGGACCGACAGGCCTTTGTTTGGGATGTTCTGGTCGTCCAGCTCGTGTTGCACGGCTTTATATTGTTACGCTCGTTCGGCGCTCCGTTGGAGCATTTCCGGGTTTGTCGGCATCATGACTTGACCAAGTGACACGCTTGCCGGGACGGTTGTAACGCCGCGCCGGTTCCGTGTGCTCCTTCGTTGTTGGCCTGTCCAGCCGGGGGCGGATTCGGCCTCATGTTGTGGCGCACGGCCTTCAGGGGCTTCCCCTGGCGAGCTATGTTCGTCCGTATGGGTAAGGGTCGGTTTGAGCTGACAATCCCGTGCCGGAAGAGGCTTGCACCATGCGTACGATGATAGAGATTGAGTGGCTGGACGGCCGTATGACGAAGGTGCCGGAGCTCGTCCTGGGCGATGCGTTCGGCGAGAGCGTCCAGGCGGAGCTCGATTTCGGGTTCGATGACGTGTCGGAGGGCCTTTGGGTCGAGGTGCGCCATCACGAGCCGGATGAGGGCTCGGGCGGCGACCCGCGCGGGAGGGGCTGCGCGCTGTACGCGGACTGCCGGTGCAGCCTGGTCGAACCGTCGGACCTCGAGCGCGTCTTCTGCATCCTTTACGAGGGGCAGCCGAGGGTCTGCCGCGTCGCGGGGGAGCTAGGGGTCCCCGTGTCGGCGGTGAACGCGGCCGCTGCGTGGGAATCCGGGATGGGGGCGGGTTTCGAAACGCCTGCGGAGGGGAGAACCCCGTTGGGCGGGGACTATTCGTGATGCTACTGGCGTTGAGTTTTGAGCGATTGCGTTTGGCGTTACAGCGCCAAAATCCCCAGATGCTCAAGCAAGATCTTAAGCCCGATGAGGATGAGCACGATGCCGCCCACGATGGTGGCAGGTTTTTCGTAGCGCGCGCCAAAGGTGTGGCCGATCGCTACGCCGGCGATGGAGAAGATAAACGTTGTGACGCCGATAAGCGATACAGCGGGAACGATGTCAACCGAGAGCGCCGCAAATGAGATGCCTACGGCTAGGGCGTCGATTGAGGTGGCGATGGCGAGGATCAGGTACTCGCCCAGGTCAATCTTTTCGGCATCCTTGCCGTCGCCTTCATTCTCGTCCTCGGTAAAGGCTTCCCACAGCATTTTGCCGCCGATAAAGGCCAAAAGGATAAAGGCGATCCAATGGTCGATGGGTCCGATGATGCCCATGAATTGACTGCCAAGCGCCCATCCGATTACGGGCATGCCGGCCTGAAAGCCGCCAAAGAACAGGCCGAGCACCGCGGCGACTTTAAGGTCGATCTTCTTCATGCCAAGGCCCTTGCAGATGGATACGGCAAAGGCGTCCATCGAAAGGCCAACGGCGAGCAGCACGAGCTCTGCGAGTCCCATAGTCTGACTCCCTCTCTGCGGGCGGGCCCGCGTGTACCTCTTGGGGGAGTAACAAAAAAGACCCGTGGCGTACGCGTTGCGCGCACAGCCACGAGTCTCGTTCATTAAGGCAAGCCAGGCCGCATCGGCCAGTGTGTTGACTTACCGCGCCACCGGAGGCGAACCCGGTCACGCGACTACTCCCTCATTCATGTGAATCCCGATGCTACCACATAAGCAGCTCATTTGGGTTGGGGCTCTTTTGACTACCCCAGCGGTGTTCGCTCATTCTGTAAGCATCGGATTTCGCAAGCGCTGCGGGGGCAAACCGTGAGAAACTATTTAGCGTTTATGGAGCGTATACGATGGGAGCGATGCCTTGGATAAGAACGAGCTGCAAAAGCGTATGGAACAGGCTATTCGCCTGACTGCCCCCGGCCAGCCGATCCGCACCGCCCTCGACATGATCATTGCTGGTCACCTGGGCGCTCTTATTTGCGTCGGCGACACCGAAAACGTACTCGCTGCCGGTAACGACGGCTTCCCGCTCAACATTTCGTTTACCTCGAACCGCCTGTTCGAGCTTTCCAAGATGGACGGTGCCATCGTCATCGATGGCGACCTCACCCAGATCCTGCGCGCCAACTTCCACCTCAATCCCGATCCCTCGCTCGCCACGAGTGAAACGGGCATGCGTCACCGTACTGCCGCTCGCATGTCGGTGCTCACCGACGCCATCGTGATCTCGGTTTCGGCTCGTCGTGCCGTCGTCAACGTGTACGTCCACGGCAAGAGCTACGAGATCCAGCCCGTCACCACCATCATGAGCTCGGTCAACCAGCTCGTCGCCACGCTCCAGACTACCCGTCAGTCGCTCGATCGCTCCCTGCTGCGCCTGACGGCCCTCGAGCTCGACGACTACGTTACGCTCGCCGACATCACCGGCATTTTCTCGAGTTTCGAGATCATGCAGCAGGCAAAGACTGAGCTTAAGGATTGCATTGTCAAGTTGGGCAACCAGGGCAAGCTCGTGCAGATGCAGCTCGAGCAGCTCGCCGGCTCCAGCATGGATACCGAGTACGACCTGATGATTCGCGACTACGCGAGCGATTCTTCCGAGGCCAATGCCGAAAAGATCCGCGCCAACCTGAGCCGTATGACGCCCAAGGACTTGTCCGACCCGCAGCATGTGGCGGCGGTTCTGGGTTACGACGACCTGGACGAGGACTCCGTCATGACACCGCTGGGCCTGCGCACGCTTTCGCGCGTGTCCGTCGTGCGCGACGGCGTGGCCGAGAAAATCGTCGACGAGTATGGATCGCTGCAGGAGCTCATGGACGACATCAGCGAGGATCCGGAGCGCCTGGGCGACTTTGGCGTTAACAACCCTGCCATTCTTGCGGACTCCCTGTACCGCATGAAGGGCACCAAACAGGGGAACGCATAATGGCGCCCGTATGCGCCGTGGTCGTTGCCGGTGGCAGCGGCCAGCGCTTTGGTAACCCCGGTGGCAAGCAGCTCGTCAATGTAGCGGGTCGTCCGCTTATGAGCTGGTCCATCCGCGCGTTCGATCGTAGCGACAAGGTCGGCCACATCGTGGTGGTGTGCCCTGCCGAGCGCCGTGCCGAGATGCGCCGCCTGGCCATCGACCCGTTTGACTATGACACGCCCATCAGTTTTGCCGATGCCGGCGATACCCGCCAGGACTCCACCCGTGCCGGCGTGCATGCGGTACCGGCGGGTTTCGAATATGTCGCCATCCACGACGGCGCCCGTCCGCTCATCACGACCGAGGCCATCGATCATGCGATCGACGTGCTTGTGGGCGACCGCTCGCTCGACGGCGTCGTGTGCGGCCAGCCCGCGATCGACACGCTCAAGATCGTCGACGGCGACAATATCGTCGAGACGCCGCCGCGCGAGCTCTACTGGGCCGCGCAGACGCCGCAGATCTTTAGCGTCGACGCCATGAAGCGCGCCCACACCGCAGCTATCACCGAGGGCTTTATCGGGACCGACGATTCTTCGCTGGTCGAGCGCATGGGCGCCCGCGTCCGCTGTGTCCAGAGCCCGCGCGATAACCTTAAGGTGACGGTGCCCGAGGACCTGCGTCCCGTAACCGCGATTCTGCTTGGCCGCATGGCCGAGGGAGAGGACCTTCCCCATGTTCAGTAACCTGCGCATTGGCCACGGCTACGACGTCCACCGTTTGGTGGAGGGGCGTCGATGTATCATCGGCGGGGTCGACATTCCCTACGAGCGCGGCCTGCTGGGCCACTCGGATGCCGATGTGCTCGCGCATGCCTTGGCCGACGCCATTCTGGGCGCCTGCCGCGGGGGAGACATCGGCAGGCTATTTCCCGACACCGATCCCGCCTACGAGGGTGCCGATTCGATGGTGCTGCTCGCTCGCGTGATGGACTATGCGCGCGAGCTGGGCTTTGAGTTTGTCGATGCCGATTGCACCATTGCCTGTCAGCAACCCAAGATCACTCCGCACCGCGATGCCATGCGCGCCAACCTTGCCCATGCCCTGGGCGTTGACGTCGAAAACGTGGGCGTCGCCGCCACTACGACCGAAAAGCTCGGTTGGGAAGGCCAGGGCGAGGGAATCGGTGCCTGGGCCGTCTGCCTGCTACAGAAAACCGTTAAGGAGTAACGAATGCGTATCTACAACAGCGCTACCCATAAAAAGGAAGAGTTCCAGCCCATCGAGTCCGGCAAGGTCCGCATGTACGTGTGCGGCCCCACGGTCTACGACAACATCCACATCGGCAATGCCCGCACGTTCATCAGCTTTGACGTGATTCGTCGCTGGCTCATCGCGAGCGGCTACGAGGTCACGTTCGCCCAGAACCTCACCGATGTCGATGACAAGATCATCAAGCGCGCCAACGAGCAGGGCCGAACGGCCGCCGAGGTCGCGACGGAGTTCTCCGACAAGTTTATCGGCGTCATGCGCGCCGCCAACGTGCTCGATCCCGATGTGCGCCCCCGCGCCACCAAGGAGATCGGCCCCATGATCGCCATGATCAAGACGCTTATCGAGCAGGGCCACGCTTACGCAGCCGATAACGGCGATGTGTACTTTGCCGTGCGCAGCGATCCCAACTATGGTCAGGTCTCGGGCCGCAACATCGACGACCTTATGGTTGGCGCGCGCATCGAGGAGAACGAGGACAAGAACGACCCGCTCGACTTTGCCCTGTGGAAGGCCGCCAAGCCCGGCGAGCCCAGCTGGCCGAGCCCCTGGGGCGAAGGCCGTCCCGGTTGGCACACCGAGTGCGCCGCCATGGTGCATCGCTACCTGGGCACTCCGATCGACATCCACGGCGGCGGCTCCGACCTTGCCTTCCCGCATCACGAGAACGAGTGCGCCCAGGCCACCTGCGCCTGGCACCAGGGTTTCTCCAACACCTGGATGCACACGGGCATGCTGCTGGTCGACGGCGAGAAGATGTCCAAGTCGCTCGGCAACTTCTTTACGCTGGCCGAGGTCCTCGAGCAGCACTCCGCTGCCGCCCTGCGCCTGCTGATGCTGCAGACGAGCTATCGCTCGCCGCTCGACTTCTCCTGGGGGCGCCTGGAGGGTGCCGAGAACTCTCTCACGCGTATCGCCGGTACGGTCGAGAACCTGCGCTGGGCTGCGAACCATGCGACGGCCGATGCCGATGAGGCAGCATCCGAGGCGTTTGCCGCCAAGGCCGCCTATACCCGCACCGCCTTTAAGGAGTGCATGGACGACGACTTTAACACCGCCGGTGCCATGGGTGCCGTCTTTGGCTTTGTCACCGAGTGCAATCAGTATCTGGAGCAGGCGGGCGATGCTGCCGACAAGGCCGCAGCCCTGGCTGCCGCCGATACGCTGGCCGAGCTGCTCGATACGTTTGGCGTTGAGCTTCCCGAGCCCAAGGTCGAGCTGCCGCTGGGGCTGCTAGGCGTCGCCGCCGGCCTGGTCGCCTACACGGGTGACGACGTGGACGAGGCCGCTGCCAAGATTCTCGAGGCTCGCGCCGAGGCCCGTGCCGCCAAGAACTGGGACCTGGCAGACGCCATCCGCGATCAGCTCAAGGACCTGGGCCTGACGATTGAAGATACTACCGCCGGCACCCGTATTAAGACTCTCTAGTATTTGTCGACCGTTCGAGGTACGGCAGATTGCCTTGAAAGAGGAGGGCATAGACCTGGTGGTCATGCCCGACGATTGAAAGGCAAGGTGCCGTGGCTCGGACGGTCGATTCTTGTTCGTTATCTATTTAAGGAGGCCGTCCTATGGCCGACAATCGCAAGCGTGCGCCTCGTGGCGGCAAGCAGGCTGCTTCTGGCTCGCGTCCGATTCGCCGCAATGATCGCGCTGCCGCTCCCAAGGGCCAGCGCGATCGCACCCAGGCCGCACGTCCGCAGCGCGATCGCAACCGCGACGCTGTCCAGGCTCCCAAGGGCGAGTTTATCGAAGGTCGTCGTGCTGCCGCCGAGGCGCTACGCACTGGTTTTCCCATCAAGTGCGCGCTCATTGCCGAGGGCGGGGAGCGCGATGCCGCCTTGTCGCGCCTGGTCGATGACCTCAACGCCGCGGGCGTCCGCATTAAGTATGTGCCGCGCACGCAGCTCGATGCGCTGTCGAGCCATGGCGCTCACCAGGGCATTGCGCTCGAGGTGGGCAATTTCCCCTATGCCGATGTCGCCGATATTCTCGATCGCGCGGGTGAAGGACCGGCGCTCGTCGTCGTGCTCGACCATGTGACCGACGATGGCAATTTTGGTGCGATCGTGCGCTCTGCCGAGGTCGTGGGCGCAGCGGGCGTCATCATTGCCAACAAGCGCGCCGCCGGTGTGACCGTGGGCAGCTACAAAACCTCCGCTGGTGCCGTCATGCACCTGCCCATCGCGCAGGTTCCTAATATCGCCCGAGCGCTTGACGACCTCAAGGCCGCCGGCTTTTGGGTGGGCGGTGCTTCCGAGCACGCCGAGGGCAGCTGCTGGGATGCTCCCTTCGAGGGCCGCGTTGCGCTCGTCATGGGCTCCGAGGGCGACGGCATCTCGCGCCTGGTGCTCGAGAAATGCGACTTTTTGACCAAGCTTCCCCAGCGCGGCATGACCGAGAGTCTCAACGTGGCCCAGGCGACCACCGCGCTGTGCTTTGAGTGGCTGCGCCGCAATGCCGGCGAGCTCATGGGGGAGGAGTAGCGCATGTCCAAGAAGAACCGCGCCAAGTCCAAGGCCAAGCGCTTTGGCGAGGGCTCGGCCAAGCCGATTGTTTCGGCCGCGACCTATGGCGTGGGCGGCAATGCGTTTGCGCAGGCCATCGCCGACCCGGTCTCGACGGTGCACTCCAATAAGCCCGAGCTGCTGGTGGTCGACGGCTACAACGTGATTCACTGCACGCCGCGCTACGAAAAGCTCGTCTACGACCATTCCGACGATCCATATTCCAGCGACGTCCACGATATGGCTCGTACTGCGCTTATCAACGATGTCGCGGCGTTTGCCCAGGGCCGTTACGAGGCCGTGATCGTGTTCGACGGCGCGGGCAACATCTCCAACGAGCGCCCCAACCTACCGGCCCGCGGCGTGCGCATCGAGTTCTCGCCGACGGGCGTCTCTGCCGATACCGTGGTGCAGAAGCTCTGCATCGAGGCGCGTGAGGAAGGCCGCGCGTGCTCCGTGGTATCGAGTGACGGCACAATACAGGCCGTCGTCATGGGCAAGGGCGTCACGCGCATCTCGAGCCGTATGCTGGTGGACGAGATCAAACAGATCGACAACGACGTTCACGAGGCCGAGGAAGCCCCGCAGATCAAGATGACCCTGGGCAGTCGCCTGAGCCCCGATGCCCTGGCCAAGCTCAAGGCCCTGCGCGGACGGTAGGGGAGTTGCGGCAGAGAGCCGTTTCCTAGATTGGTCTACCCGCTGATTTGTAATCAGTGGGTTGCGGGTTTGCAGCTGTCAAAACGAATAGGTTTATGTTTTGACGAACAGATAAAACTGTTCGTTCTGACGAACGGTTTTTGAGATGTGGTCGGTCGAAGGGCCTGTTGCGCCCCGTCCTCAATTCCTTTATCCTAAACAGGCTTCGCGCGAAAGCGCCAAGTGTGCCAGTGTGGCGCAACGGTAGCGCAACTGATTTGTAATCAGTGGGTTGCGGGTTCGATTCCTGTCACTGGCTCCATGAGAGTTTCGGGCTCTGTCTCTATATGGGACAGAGCCCGTTTCTATTTAGGTGGTGCGCCATCGGGTTAGCGCCCATCCCGTTTTTGGTTTGTCTCGTCCTCCAGTTTGTCTAAATCTGTAACACCAAGACCGATATTCGGCATCTAACTGTTACAGATTGAGATGAAACTTAGGGTGTTTTAGGAATATCTTGATCTGTAACATGTAGAAGCGGAATAGGCCTCTTGCTGTTGCAGATCGAGACAAGGGCGGGCGCGGATCTGGATGTCCTGCTCGAGCGTGGATTTCTGGATACGCGAGCGAAGAAAATCTCCCGACCGGAGAACGAGCGTGGATAATTAACTTGGATAGGGAGCTAAGGTAAACACCGATTGTCTATCGACGGCTTTAGAAACAACGGCCCCGATTTCATTGTGGAATCGGGGCCGTTTGTGCCTCAGGAATCCGAATGGATTAATCGAGCTCCTAAGGAACTTCTTGGGTTCTTGCTAATGGTCTGCCGAGGATGTCCCCAATGCAAACAGCGGGCATCTACTCAATATAGCTGGGGTTCTTCTTGATGATCACGCGTGCAGCGATGAAGGAGACGACGATGGCGATGATGGCGACAACGCATGCCAGCACGAAGTTACCCATGGACCCATCGGGAGCGATAAAGATGAGTGCCGAAAGAAGGCCGGGGCATGCTCCCGCAACATACTCTTTCAGAACAAAGATGCCTGCAGGGAGTCCAGCGCAGAGCGCGCCGATTGCCGTGCCGACAAGCAGGCGGGGACGCTCGATGAGGCAACCGTAGAACGCGGGCTCGGTTACGCCACAGAGTGCGGTGACGGCAACCGTGGTGACCATACCCCTCTTCTCTTTGTTTCCCTTCATGGCAGTTGCCAGGGCGAGGCTCGTGCCGCCAATGCAGAGGTTCGAGATGAATCCAAAGATAATGGGTGCCCAACCGAGCTGCGCCAGGCTCGTAACTTCGATTGCGATGTAAGCCTTATCGAGACCGAGCATGACGAAATAGGGGTTAAGGGCTGCCAGGATCGGAGTAGCGATAAATGCCACGTTGTCCATAAGCCACGTGACGGCATCGCTCAGCGCGTAGCCCATCATGCTGCCGGCGGGGCCAAGGATAATAAGCTCGACGGGCACGACGATGATCATGGTGAGCAGCGGCTTCAAGAACAGTTTGGTAACGTCGGGAATAATCTTCTGAAGGCCGCGGTCGACAAAGTACATGAATACAACGCCCAGTACGATGGGCACTACCGTACTCGAATAGTCGTTCGTCGGGATGGGAATACCAAGAAAGTCGAGACCCTCGGCACCGCTAATGGACGAGCTGATCATGATCGCGCCCAGCAATGCGCCCATGATGGGCTGCATCTTCATGACGGCCGCGAGCTGATAACCAAGATAAACGGGTAAGAAGCTAAACGAAGCGCTAAAGATCGCCAACAGGACCTGGGCGGTTCCGCTATCGGTGCTCAATCCGCAATAATTGACCAGGAGATTCTTGATCGAAAGAATGAGTCCGCCAACGATGAGCGCCGGGACGATGGGCATGAATACCTGTGCAGAGACGTTCCCGAATTTCTCAATCAAGCCCATGGCGGTGTTACCGCTTTTAATGCCTTCTGCAAGGTCTTTGGCGGTTTGGGCATCGTCGGCAACCGTGCCACCGCCGACTTCGATTCCCGCGAAGTCGAGGAAGTCGTTGTAATCCTCGGTGACGTTGGGGCCGATGATCACCTGAAGCTGGCCACCGCTGACTACTGCCCCGAGCGCCTGATCGGCCGATTTGGCGAGCTGGAGATCGATGATCGAGGTGTCTCGTGCGTCGATGCGAAGGCGCGTCGCACAATGAGTTACCGATGTAATGTTCTCTTTGCCGCCAACAGCCTTTAGGACTGTTTCGGACATTGCCTGATATTTCATCTCTTTCTCCTAACCTTCCTGCTCCTGATACTTCGAGATAAGGTCTCGGTACCAATACCAGCTCTTTTTGGGGGTGCGCTCCAGATTGTTCTCGAAGTCGATATGGACAAGTCCGTATCGTTTTTCGTAGCCGTTGATCCAGCTATACAGATCCATCGTCGACCAGAGGTAGTAGCCCTCAACGCGCGCGCCGTCGCGCTTAGCCCTCATCATGTGCTCGATGAACTGGCCCAGAAGCTCGATGCGGTCATCATCGTGGATCATTCCGTCTGCGTCTGGTTGCTCATAGGCGCCATGTCCGTTTTCCGTAATAAAGATGCGGGGCGCGTCATAGCGCTCGTGGACATCCATGATGGTTGAATACATGCAACCTGGGAGTATTTCGCGGCCCCATTTATTGCGGGGAACATTGCTGTCGCGGGCGCTTTCAAACAAGGGCGCAATGCATTTTCCTTCGACCTTTTTGCTCGAACCGCCCTTATTGTTCGCCGAAACGGCAAGCTCTCCACCGTGCCAGCCGGTTACATACTCTCGGCAATACACGTTGAGTCCAATAAAATCGACTTTACCGTCTCTGAATTCTTCTACGTCATTTGGGGATCGATAGAGCGAGACGCCAAGTTTTTCAAGGATTTCGTCCATTTCTGGCGGCAGTTGACCCTGAAGCGCTGGTGCCAGAATCATGCGATTGGCGAAAAAGTCTGCGTATCGAAATACGTCATCAGGGTGCTCGGTTGCCGGGTCGAGTTCGACAACGCCGCCATCGTGGACGGCGCCGATGATGCCGTCGTAGCCCATTTGACGATATGTTCGGACTGCGAGTGCGCTTGCGCGCATCAGGTTGTACTGAAACTGCATGTACGACTGAACGTCGAGCGATCGATTGGGGGGATAGTTGCCCAACATGTTTACGCAGTAGCTGTAGAAATGCGGCTCGTTAACGGTAGCCCAGATTTTGACGCGGTCTCCAAAGCGCTCAAAGCAAATCTTGGCGTATTTGCAGAACCACTCTGCCATGTCATTGTTCAGCCATCCGCCTTTGCAAGCAAGCGTGAATGGCAGATCGTAATGGAACAGCGTAACGTTGGGCTCTATGCCATTTTCGAGGCAGCAATCAATGACCCGATTATAAAAATCGATACCCTCTTCATTCACTTCGCCGATACCCGTGGGGATGATTCGACTCCATGAAAGAGAGAAGCGATAGGTGTTTTGTCCGCCTTCTTTCATCATGCGGATATCTTCTTCATAGCGATGGTAGAAGTCGCAAGATACATCACCGTCAACATGGTTGATGTTCTTATTGCTTGTGTGGCTAAAGAAATCCCACTCGCCAAGGCCTTTGCCGTCTTCGTTCCAGGCACCCTCGCACTGATAAGACGCCGTGGCGGAACCCCAGAGAAACGGCATGTTGTTCACGTTGCCCATGAATCCCCTTTCCATCATTCAACACGGTGGATACGTGTGGCGGAATTACGATTAAGATGACGTCAACTGATTTGAATCATAGGAGAACGACCAAAGCTGTTTGATTCAATAAATGAACTATGATTTCGAGGAGAGCGGAAAGAGGGATCACGTGAATATCAATGACTTCGATGTGCTCAATCGCATTAGCTCCATCATCAACAGCGAGTTTGGGTCAAACGATGCCGCCATCGCTCGATATCTCGTCGCTCACATTAGGCGTTCGAGCGAAATCAATGTTGCCGCAATAACCCGCGATGCATTCGTGACCCGTTCCGCTGTTCGTCGTTTCTGCAATCGATTGGGCTACCAGTCTCTTAGCGATTTGAAAGAATCATTTACTCAATCAGTCTTTCCAAGCGACTTAAGCCATCGAGAGGAGGAATTTGGCTACGAGGAGTACAGGGCAGAGCTCGACGTTCGCATGATCGAGATGTTCGCTGAGGTTGAAAGCGGCGTGTCCGATATTGCTATTAAGCACCTTGCCGACGAAATTGATGGCCATAAAAACGTTGAAATCTGGTGCACCAATAATGTGAGCGCCAATCTCGTACGATTTCAGCAGGAAATGTTTTATGCGGGCAAGATAGTTCGCATAGTTGCTGGGGCTAACGTCGCGGAATTGAAAAACATGGGAGATGCTTCGCAGTCATTGATAATTCTCGTATCGGTCTCCGGGCTATTTGCGTCACAGGCGCGTGAGTATCTTGATTGCCGTTCGGGCAGGAAGATTCTAATTACTGCGTTTAGCAACGATGACAAATCGAGGTCTTTTGACCGTATATATCGTCTTGGTAATGCGGGAAACGGAATTGACCGACTCGGCGTTTATTCGAAATATGCCATGACTTATTTCTTCGACTTGCTATCGTCGTGTTACTTGAGTCGCTACCCCTGCACCAAGGGTGAGCCGCTCTATGGGTCTACTTTGGCCTGGCCCGAGTAGTTGCGGCTCTATAGTTCTCCCGTCTGGAGAATGAGCGTGGATAATCTGCCACTTTGGCCTTGGGGGCACACCAAAAGTGGGAGATTATCCACGCTCGATTTCAAACGGGAGATTATCCACGCTCGATCGATCCAGGGAAGCCCGATCTCGACCTATATATAGGTGCAAATGAGTCGTTATCGAAGTTCGTTCCAGCCAGCGTACTCCACTACGACAAAGTGTTCCCTCGGGAAATGTTACCGCTACATGCAAATCCACCATCCTTCATATCCAAACACAGCAAAACCGCAGGTCAAAGGTATATAGATACGCCCGGAACCGTGTATCTAGAGGTTTTCGTTGACAGCCCCCAAGGTTGCATCGTATTATCTTTTTCGTTCGCGGGGGCGGCGGTCCAAAAGACCAAAGGACCTGCGGATACTTGAACGATTGGGAGTTTGCCCGAGTGGTTAATGGGGACGGGCTGTAAACCCGTTGGCTCTGCCTACATAGGTTCGAATCCTATAGCTCCCACCCGTCAAGTGCCTGTATAGCTCAGTCGGTAGAGCACTTCGTTGGTAACGAAGAGGTCACCAGTTCAAGTCTGGTTGCAGGCTCCATCCGGCGGTGTAGCTCAGTTGGTTAGAGCACACGGTTCATACCCGTGGCGTCACTGGTTCGAATCCAGTCACCGCTACCATAGGTAACACGGTGGCTTCTCAATAATATGTTGAGAGGCCACTATGGTATAAAGGCAAAGTCCCGTCCGGGGACGACCTGTTTAGAGGAGGGCTTTATGGCCAAAGAGAAGTTTGAGCGCACTAAGCCGCATGTTAACATCGGCACCATTGGTCACGTCGACCACGGCAAGACCACGCTGACCGCTGCCATCACCAAGGTTCTCTCCGAGACCGAGGGCTGCAAGGCTGACTTTACGGCGTTCGAGAACATCGACAAGGCTCCCGAGGAGCGCGAGCGCGGCATTACGATCTCCGTCTCCCACGTTGAGTACGAG